>CANHON010000309.1 GCA_947462115.1 Deltaproteobacteria bacterium
GCGCCCTCGGCGTCGCGCCCGTCGAAGGTGGCGGAGGGGGAGCTGGTGTAGACGAAGCGGCCGATCTGCGCGGCGCGGCAAGCCGCGAGCAGGCGCTCGACCCCGCCCACGTTGGTGTGGAAGAAGTCCTCCCGCGACCCCCACACCCCCGTCTTGCTGGCGGCGTGAAACACCACATCGACCCCCGCCAAGTGGGGCACCAGATCGTCGGCTCCCCCGAGATCGGCCCGCACCATGCGGCAGCCCATCGCCCGCAGCTCGGGGTAGTCGCCCCGGGCGAGCACCGTCACCTGGTCGCCGCGGGCGAGCAGGGCCTCGACGATGGCCCGGCCGAGGAAGCCGCCGCCGCCGGTGACGAGGCAGCGTCGGGGCGCGGCTGAAGGGGCGCTGGTCGTGGATTCGCTGGTCGATTCGCTGGTCGATTCGCTGGTCGATTCGCTGGTCGTCGATTCGGTGCTGCTCATCGTTATTCTCGCGAAGCGACTGGGGAAGGGGCGCCGCGGAGGGGCGGGACGGTGGCGGCCCAGGCGGCCAGGGCGCTGCGGTCGATCTTGGCGTTGTGGCGGACGTCGACCGGGAAGCTCGGGTGGATCCAGAAGTGGTCGATGCGCTGGGCCAGCGGGTGCCCGGCCGCGAGGCGCTGAAGGCCCGCCACCAGCGCGGCGGCGGCCGCGGGGCCCTTGCCCGCCGCGACCCGGCCGGGCTGCAACTCGACCACGAGGCCGGGCGTGGGGCCGAGGCCCACCAGAGCGGTGCGCAGCACGTCGGGGTGCTCGTTGAAGATGCCCTCGATGGGCTCGCTGGTGAGCAGGGCGCCGTCCGCCGCCACCACCCGGTGGGACTTGCGGCCGCAGAACCAGACGCGGCCCTTGGGGTCGATGTAGCCCAGATCGCCGATGCGGTGCAGCACGGTGTCCCCGCGCCAGATCTTGGCCCGGGCGGTGTGGTCGGCGTCGCCTTTGTACTCGGGGGTGACCACCGCGCCTTCGATCAGCAGCTCGCCGATCTCGCCGTCGGGCAGCAGCAGCTCGTCGCTCCACGTGGGGATGGGCGCGTCGGTGATGCGGATCACCCGCACGGTCGCCCCCGGCGCCGGCCGCCCCACGCAGGTGCCGGCCCCGCTGCGGGTCAGCGCCGCCGTCTCGCCGAGCACCTCGTGGCTGCCGATGCTCGACACCGGCAGGCTCTCGGTGGCGCCGTAGGGCGTGTGCAGCTCGGCTTTGCCGTCGAAGATCTGCTGGAAGGCCTCGTGCATCCACACGGGGATCGGCGCGCCCGCCATCAAGATGCGCCGCAGGGTCGGCAGGCGCAGGCCGGTGGCGCGGCCGTGCTCGGCGAGGCGCCGCCAGATGGCCGGGGAGCCGAAGGCGCTGGTGCAGGCCTGGTCGGTGATCGCCTCGACCAGCTTGGCGGGCTCGGCTTGGCCGGGCTTGGAGGGGTCCATGTCGGGGATGACGACGGTGCAGCCCATGGCCATGGTGAACAGGCCGAACATGGGGAAGCAGGCCAGATCCACCTCGCCGGCCTCGATGCCGTACATCTGCTGGATGGCGTCGGTCTGGGCGTTGAAGATGCCGTGGGTGTAGGTGACGCCCTTGGCCGGCCCGGTGCTGCCGCTGGTGAACAGGATGGCGGCCTCGTCGCTATTTTCGCGATGGACCGCCAAGAAGGGCGCCGCGCCCTCGCGCTCCAGCTGGTGGGCCGGGAGGCCCCAGCCGAGGCCCGGCCAGCTGCCCACCGTCACCCGCAGGCGCACGCTGCCGAACGCGCTCGGGAACAGGCGGGAGAGCAGCACGGCGACAGGCTCGCCGATCAAGGCGGTGGGCTGCATCGAGGCCACGCAGCGCAAGAAGCCGGCGCGGCCCATGCCGGGGTCGATGAGCACCGGCACCGCCCCGACCTTGAACACCGCGAAGACCAAGGGGATGAAGCGCAGGCTCGGCTTGATGAGCAGGCTCACCCGGTCGCCGGGGCCCACGCCCTGGGCCACGAGGCCGCGGGCGTAGCGGTCGGTGAGCGCGTTGAGCTCGGCGAAGCTCAGGGCCGCCCACTTCACCCGCCCGTCGGGGCCGCGGCCGTCGTGGCAGACCACCGCGCGCTGGTCGGGGCGCAGGGCGGCCTGCTGCTCCATCCGCCGGCCAATGTTGCGGTTGGGGCCTTGAGTTGGGTGGGCTTGGGCGGACATGGGCACTCCACGGCCCGCCGCGGCGCGGGCCTCCGCGGGGCGCACCTTAGGGCATGAGCCCGCGGGCGCGCATAAAGACGGTCATGGCCTCGAGCACGCGGTCGGGCGCGTCCTCCATGACGTAGTGGCCGACGTCGGCCCAGGGGTGGACCTCGGCCGCCGGGAAGCGGCGCTGCCACTCTTCGCGGAAGGTGGGCGAGAAGCAGAAGTCCTGCTCGCCCCACAGCAGCAGCATGGGCTTGTCTTTGAGCTGGCTGAGGCCATTCTCGATGCGCGTCAGCTCCTCGTAGCTCGGGTGCGTCGGCGACATGGGGATGTCTTGCACAAAACGCAGCGTGGCGATGCGGTCGGCCCAGCTGCCGTAGGGGTACAGCAGGCCCTCTTGGGCGACCGGGTCCAGCGGCTTGGCGACCGCCCGGAAGGTGGCGACCCGGGCGAAGCCGTTGAAGCCGCGCACCGCCACCGGCCCGTAGAGCGGCAGCTTGCAGGTGGCGATGGAGAAGGGGATCTGCTGGCTGCGGAAGGCCGCGGTGTTGGTGACCACGAAGGCCGAGAAGCGCTCGCGGAGGCGCGTGGCCGCCCCCATGCCGATGGCCCCGCCCCAGTCGTGCACCACGAGGCGGATGTCGCGCAGGTCGAGGGTGGTGATGAGGTGGCGCAGGTTGTCCACGTGGCCTTCGAGGCGGTAGGGCCAGCCCTGGGGCTTGTCCGAGAGGCCGCAGCCGATGTGATCGGGCACCACCACGCGAAAGCGGTCGGAGAACCTCTCGATGATCCGCCGCCAGTAGAAGGACCAGGTGGGGTTGCCGTGCACGCACAGCAGCACCGGCGCGTCGCGCGGGCCCTCGTCGATGTAGTGCATGCGGCCGCCGTTGACGTCGAGCGTCTTGCCCGTCCAGGGGTAGGCGGCGCGCAGGGCGGGGCTGGCGTCGGGGCCGAGCGCGAAGGCAGCGGAGCTCATGGGTTCACCAGTCGAGCGCCATCATGGCGCAGTTGAGGCCGCTGCCGATGCCGAGCAGGGCCACGGTGTCGCCGCTGGACACCCGGCCTTGCTCGACCGCGCGGGAGAGCGTGAGGGGGACGCCGCAGGCGCCGACGTTGCCGATGTCGGGGTAGACCCGGAGGGCGCGGTCGAGGGGCACCTGAAGGGCGCCGCAGACGGCGTCGTGGTTGGCCTTGCCCACCTGATGCAGGCAGTACTCGGCGATGTTGGCGTGCTGCAGGCCCTGATCGACGCAGAACTGGCGCCAGACCCGGCCGGCCAGGGCCACGCCCTCGGTGAGCAAGGTGGTGGGGTCGGTGGTCATCTGCTCGGCGGTGCCGACGCACAGGCGGCTGTGCTCGGTGGCGGCCTGGGCGGTGAGGCCGCGCACCCGGTGGCCCTGGGTGGCGAGGTCCTCGCGCACCAGCAGCCAGGCGGCGGCGGCGCTGCCCAGCGTGAGGGTGGCGAGGTTGGCGCGCATGTCGTCCATGGTGACGCCGGGCTGCATCAGCTTGCGGACGGTGCTGCGGGTGACCTCGCCGCTGCCCTCGCCGGCGACCACGAGGCCGGCCTCGATCTGGCCGAGCTCGATCATGTTCGCCACGACCGACACGCCAGAGAAGAAGCCGAGACAGGCGTTGCCGACGTCAAAGTTGAGGGCCTCGGGCCGCAGGCCGAGGTTGCCGTGCACGAGCGCCGCCACCGAGGGCTCGAGGTAGTCCTTGCACACCGAGGTGCTGACCAGGGCGCCGATGCGCCGCGGGTCGAAGCCGGTCTCCAGCAGCACCTTGCGGGCGGCGCGGGTGGCGGCGTCGCTGGGGCGCACCCCGTCCTCCCAGAAGCGGCGGGCCTGGATGCCGGTGAGCAGCTCCAAGAAGCCGGGCCGCAGGCCGAGGCCGGCGTAGGTCCGCGCGAGCATGCGCTCGAGGCTGTCGGTGGTGATCACCGTCGGCGGGACGAGCGCGGCCTGCCCTTCGATGACGACCCGACGGTAGCGCACCCCGGCCATGCCCACTCCTCTGCGGTTCCGCCGGGCCTAACCGCAACGGGGCGCCTCGGGTCAGCTTTGGCCGCACCGTCACGCGCCTGAGCCGGGCGCGGGCCGCTCCCGCCAGAGGGGCGCGGGCTCAGCGCGGGCCGCTCCGCACAGCGCCGGCGTCCTGGGTCTCTTCGTCTTCGTCGTCGGGGTCGGCCTCCAGCGCCGCCGCCCGCAGCTCGAGGCGCTGGGCCGCGCTGTTGTCGCCGAGCGCCCGGAGCTGGGCCGCCGCGAAGCGCAGGGCATCGACCCCGCGGGCCTCTTCGCCTTGGCGCACCGCGGCCTCGGCGCCGAGGGTGGCCATGCGGGCGTTGTCGCGATCGACGAAGCCAGTGTCGCTGACGATGTAGCGGGCGGCGTCGAGGTGGTGGTCGAAGGCGCCCCACTCGCCGTGCCAGGCCAAGGGCGCGAGCAGGGTGAGGTGGGCGGCGGCGCACAGCACCTGCCGGCCCTCGAGGGTCAGCGCGCGCAGGGTGGGCTCGATGAGGCTGCGGGCCTCGACGTGCTCGCCCTTCTCGACGAGCAGCACCGCGAGGTTGAGGCGGGCGAGCGAGGCCTGCGGGTGGGCGCAGAGCTCCATCTCTTGCAGGGCGGCCCGGCACTCGGTCTCGGCCCGCTCCAAGGCGCCCTCGCGGCGCGACACGTCGCCCAAGGTGTTGTTCGCGGCGCAGACCCCCCAGCGATCGCCCAAGGCGGCCAGCTCGGCCCCGGCGAGGATCAGCTCCTGGCGGGCGACCTCGGGGTGCCCCTCTTGGAGCGAGACCCGGCCCAGCAGGGCGTGGCAGAGGGCGACGGTGTGGGGATCGTGCCCGCGGCTGGCGGCCTCTTGGGCCTCGCGCGCCCGGCCGGCGGCGATGGCGAGCTCGCCCCGCTGCAGGCGGCCCTGGGCCTCGGACAGCAGCGCGCGGCCCTCGGCCCCGGGATCGCCGAGCTCGCGGGCCTGGCGGCGCAGCTCGATGGCCCCGGTGATGGCGCCGAGCAGGTCGCCGGTGCTGCGCACGAGCTCGACCCGGAGGAGCTGCAGGGGCGGGAGCACCCGGGTCCAGCGGTGGCGGCGGGCCGCGGCGATGGCCTCGTCCACCCGGTCGAGGAAGGTGGCGGGATCACTGTGCAGCGCGTCAATCTCAAGGAGGATGAGCTTGCCTTGGGCCCAGAGCTCGTCGGTGGTGCGGAGCTGCAGGGCGGTCAGCGCCCGCTCCCGATAGGCCACGAGGCGGCGGGCCTCGGCGGGCTCTCCGCGGCGCAGGCGCTCTTTGGCGCCGTCGAGCAGGGCGCCTAGGGCAGGCAGGGCGGCGCCGCCGGCGAGCAGGTGGCGGCCTAAGCGCTCCGAAAGCCCGGCGGGGGCCCCCCGGCGCTCCTTCACCCGGCGCTCGAGCAGCTCGACGATGGCCCGGTGGTGATCGCGCAGGCGACCGAGGCCCTCCGCCCGGA
>CANHON010000310.1 GCA_947462115.1 Deltaproteobacteria bacterium
GAGGCGCTCATTCACCGAGTCGGGGATGAAGACGTTGAAGTCCGCGGGCTCCCCCGGCTCACCGGCCATCGCGTCGGTGGTGGGGTACCAGATCTCGAGCTGGACGTCGCCGTGGAGGTCGGAGCGCACCCCGACCGGCGCGCCGGCGGCGCCGGGGTCGGGGGGCAGGGCCCAGGGCTCCGGCTCCTCCCCCTGCCCGCTGTCCTCCCCCGCGGCCCCCTTCGGCTCGCCCCCGCAGCCCACGACGGGGAGCATGAGTGAGAGCAACGAGAGGCAGGTCATCTTCGTCGAGCGACGGGCGGTCATGGCTCACCTTGGGCCGCGGCGAAGGCGGCCAGCACAGCGGCTGCAGAGGGGGTCGGCTGGGAGAAACGGCGGCCCAGGGCGGCGTAGTCGGCGCCGCCGAGGCGGGCGAGCGGGTCAGTGGCGCCGTCGCGCACCCGCGGGCGGGGATCGTCCTCCAGCAGGCCCGGCGCGACGTGGAACATCAAGACCTCGGCGACGAACAGGTGCGTGGAGTCGAGGTCGAGCGCGTGGCGCACCACGCACTCCAAGGACAAGGCCGCGGCGGCCGGCCGACAAGCACCGACCCGGAGCCCCTCCACCTGGTCGATGCCGAGGGCCGAGAACTCCGAGACCCCCGCCGGGAGGGGCGCCGCCGAGCCCGCCACGAGGGCCGCCTCGGACACCATCGGGAGGCTCAGGGTGAATTCGCCGCCGCCCAGCAGGTTGCGCGCGGTGTCCTTCAAGGCGCCGCCGCTGCCGCGGGCCACCGACAGCGCGATCATCGGCGGCTTGGAGCCCACGCCCATAAAGAAGGAGAACGGCGCGAGGTTGTCGACCCCGTCGGCCCCCCGGCTGCCGACCCAGGCGATGGGTCGGGGCACGATCATGCTGATGAGCAGGCGGTACAGGTCGCCGCTGCTGTGATCGCCTGGATCGATGGCCCGCGGGCCCGGCGCCGGCTCAGACAAGGAGCACCTCCGCCGGCCCGTTAGCCCGGCCGAGGGTCGGCGCCCGCGATAAGCCGGGCCCATGCGCACGCTCCGACGCTCCCTTCGGCTCCCCGCCCTCCTCCCGTCGCTCCCCGCGTCGCTCCTCGCGTCGCTCCTGGTTGGGCTCGCGGCCTGCGCCGTGGGCGACCCGGGCCCCGCCGCCCCGGGCTCTGCCGCCGCCCGCCGCGCCGCCGAGCTCACCGAGCTGGCCGCCGAGGCCGAGGCCATTCAGGCAAAAGCACGGGAGATCACCAGCATGGCCGATGAGGCCCGGCGCGAGTCCACCGGCACCCCCGAGCAGCGGGCCGCGCGGGTGGCGGCCGTCCAGGCCTTGGCCGACGAGCTGGTGGCCCGCGACGCCGCGCTCCAGCAGCGGCTGGCCGCCCTCGAAGCGGGCCTGCACACCGACGCCGGGGACCCCGCGCCGCCCGTCCCTGAAGAGCCTCGCCGACGCTAAGGTCGCGGAGGCGCCGGCGGGCTCCACACCTCGGCCAGCGCGCGCACCGCCCCCACCACCGCCTCGGCGTCCAGCTCCACCAGGCCCGGCCAGGGCCGCGGCGCAGCCTCGGCGTAGCGTCGCCCCGCGGCCCCGAAGATCCCGACCGGTCCAAGCGGCTCCCCGCTGATCCCGCCGATCCAGGCCGCCGGCGCGTAGCCCGCCGCGCCGAGCGCCGCCGCGGCCCGCTCCGGCGCCACCGGCCCAGCACCGGCGCAGAGGGCCAGCGGCTGTGCGCGGGGCGCGTCGGGGATGCCCTTGGCCAGCGCGATCAGCGCCGCCCACTGGACCCCCTCGGACTCGGGATCGGCGGGCGAGCCGGCCTCGGCCGACCACCAGATCGCGTCTCCGCCTGCGTTCTCAGCCGATCCGACGCCCCGCCGCACACACCAGGCCCCCGCGAGCCCCGCAGGGGGCGGACCCATCGGCCAGCGCATGTCGGCCAGCCGCCGCTGCACGAGGGCCCCCCGCTCGCCCGGCGCCGCGCGGGCCCAGCGCCAAGCGTCCCGACGGAGCTCATCGGCCGACAGGCTCTGCGGACCGCCCCGCTCGATCCGCACCCCCACGCTCTCGGCCCGACAGCCGAGGAGGCTCAGGCTGATCAGCGTCCAGCAGGCGATCTTCATCCGGTCTTTGGCCGCGGCCCCGCCATCCCTTGGGCCCGGAACCACCGCCAGGCCGCCTCGACGCTCTCCTGGAGTGGCCGGGACACGAGGCCCAGCTCCTGCTCGGCGCGGCGCCCGCTGCGGTAGCGATCTTGCTGCATGGCGCCCAAGACCCGGCCATCCAAGCCCGCAAATCGATGGGCGTCGATGCGCTGCAGGCGGGCGCCGGCCCAGCCCAGCGCGGCGGTGGCGCGGCGCGGCAAGGGGAGGAAGGGCGCGGGCCGCCCCACCACCTCTGCCACCATCCCCATGAATTCGCGGTAGCTCAGGTTGTGGCTGCCGAGCAGGTAGCGCCGCCCCGCCACCCCGCGCTCCAGGGCCAGCAGGTGCCCGCGCGCGCAGTCCTCGGCGCCTTGAAAACACTTGCCGCCGCGGGGGTAGACCGGCACCCAGCCCTTGCCCATCGCGAGGATGAGCTGGCCGGAGGTGGGCTTGGTGTCCCAGGGGCCGATGATGTAGTCGGGGTTCACGACCAAGCCCTCGACGCCAGCGGCGCCCAGCACCAGGGCCTCGCCCGCGGCCTTGCTGTCGTGGTAGGCGCGCAGGGGGTTGGCGCGGCCATAGACGACATCAGCGTCCAGATGGGTGTCTTCGTCGCCGGGCTGGGCCTTGGAGCCAAAACCGACCGTCACCGAAGACGAGCAGTACAAAAAGCGCCGCACCCCCGCCGCCTCGGCCGCGCGCAGCAGGGCCCGGGTGGCGCCCACGTGCACCGCCGCCATGCGGGCCTCGCCGCCGGGGCTCGGGTCGAACAGCCCCGCCACGTGCATCAGGCCGTCGCAGCCGCGCATGGCCTCGGCCAGGGCCGCCTCCTCCGCCGGCCCTTCAGCGAGCGGGAGGCGGACGAGGGTCGCGGGCAGCCCCTCCACGCAGCGGTTGGGGGCGCGGATCGGGCAAACCACGGCGTGCCCCTCGGCGAGGAGCAGCCGCAGCACGTTGGCCCCGAGAAAGCCCGTGGCGCCGGTCAGGAAGATCTTCACGGCGCCCTCCCCTCGGCTCAGCGGCCCCGGACGAACAGCTCGCGCGACACGATGAGCCGCTGGATCTGGCTGGTGCCCTCGTAGATCTGGAAGATCTTGGCGTCGCGCATCAGCTTCTCGACCGGGTACTCCTTGGAGTAGCCGTAGCCGCCGAAGACCTGAACGGCGTCGGTGGCGACCTTCATGGCCATGTCCGCGCAGAAGGCCTTGGCCATCGAGCTCTGCATGGTGTTGCGGAGGCCGGCGTCCTTGAGCTGCGCGGCCTGCCAGCACAGGAGGCGCCCGGCGTCGATGTTCATCGCCATCTCGGCGATCATGAAGGACACCGCCTGGTGGTTGGCGATGGCGGTGCCGAAGGTCTGCCGCTGCTGGGCATACTCGATGGCGTAGTCCATCGCGGCGCGGGCCAAGCCCACCGAGGCCGCCGCCACCGAGGCCCGGGTGTAGTCGAAGGCCGCCATCGCGAGCAGCCAGCCGTCGCCCTCGCGGCCCACGAGGTTCTCGGCGGGCACCTCCACGTCCTCGAAGGTGATGGCGCGGGTGTCGCTGGCCCGCTGGCCCATGTTCTGCTCTTTGGCGCCGACGGTGATGCCAGGGCTTTTGCGCTCGACGATGAAGGCGGACATGCCGCCGCGGGCCTTTTTGGCCGGGTCGGTCAGCGCGACCACGAAGTACCACTCGGCCACGCCGCCGTTGGTGATCCACATCTTCTGGCCGTTGATGACGTACTTGTCGCCCTTCTTGACGGCGGTGGTGCGCATGCCCTGCACGTCGGAGCCGGCGCCGGGCTCGGTCACGCAGTAGGCGCACATCTGGAGCTCTTCGGTCATGGGCGCGAGGTACTTGCGCTTGAGCGCGTCGCTGGCGCCGAGGATGACCGGCTGCTGCGCGAGGCCGTTGGCCTCCATCGCCGTGCCGATGCCGGTGCAGCCCCAGGCCAGCTCTTCAGCGAGCACCACGCCGTCGAGGGCGCCGAGGTCGAGGCCGCCGTAGGCCTCGGGGATGTGGGTGTTCATCAGCCCCTGGGCGTGCGCCTTGCGCAGCACCTCCACGGGGAACTCGCCGGTGACGTCGTGGTGCGGAGCCGCCGGGCGGATCTCGTTCTTGGCGAAGTCGCGGGCGAGCTCCTGCAGGCTGAGCTGCTCCTCGCTGAGCTGAAAAGACACGGACATCAAGCACCTCTGAGCAAGCGGTCGAGCGCGGTGGGCAAGGAACGGGCCGCAGCGCCGGCTGGCGGCCCCCTAGCCCCTTCGACCTCGCTCCGCACGAAGGCAGGGTTAGAGCCCCCCGGGCTGCGCCTCAGAGCCCAGTGACGAACGGAGCGACGATGAACATGGCCCCCGCGGTGGAGACCGTCCCCACGCCCAACCCCGACGCGCTGATGTTCCGCGTGGCGGAGGTGCTGATCCCCACCGGCACCGTCGAGCTGCGGCGCGGCGCGGAGCTCTCCGACGCCCCCCTCGCGCGGCAGATCTTCGCCCAAAATGGCGTGGAGCTCGTGCTGATCGCCCCTCGGTTCGTCACGGTCCGCAAAGATCCCACTGCAGACTGGGCCTTCTTGGAGCCGGCGGTGCGGGCGTCGATCGAGGCCTTCCTCGACAGCGGCGAGATGGCGGTCATGGAGCGGGCGGACGCCGCGCCCGACGCCGACCGAACCGACGTGGAGCAGCGCATCCTGCAGCTCCTCGACGAGGAGATCCGCCCGGCCATCGCCCAGGACGGCGGCGACGTCACCTACCTGAGCTTCATCGACGGCGTGCTGCGGCTGCGGCTCATCGGCTCCTGCGGCACCTGCCCGAGCTCGCTCGGCACCCTCAAGATGGGCATCGAGCGCCTCATGCAGGAGGAGATCCCCGAGGTGCGCGAGGTCATCAACGAGCCGCCCGAGGCCTGAGCCCCGCGCAGGCCCCGCTCCCCGCCGTCCCCTTCAGGCGCGCGGCCCGAGCAGGCTCGGCTGCTGCCACACCCGCCCGAGGCAGGTCCGCGCCGCCTCGAGGTCGTCCGACGCCACGTAGATGCGGCAAATGCCGGCCCCCTCGAGCTTCCCGACGCGGCCCGGCGAGATGTCCTCCAGGCGTCGGGCCACGGGGCGGGCCTCCACCAAGCGGCGCCCCTCCTCGCCAACGACGTACAGCGGCACCTTGTCGGCGTTCGGCTTGGCGTGGACGCTGCCCCAGGCGGTGGACGGGATGGCGTCGATGCCGGCCGAGCGCAGGGCCGCGGCGCGGTGGTCCAAGGCGGTCTGCTCTGCCGTGCCGTGCTCCTCGAAGACGACCTTGTAGGGCTGGTACCGGGTGATGCGGCGCGCCCAAGCGCTGTCGCTCTGGCGCAGCTTCGCCCAGAGCCAGGCGTCGTCGGTGTCGAGGTAGGCCTCCACATCGGCCGGCAGCGCGAAGGCCGCGCCCGGCTCCAGCACCCACCGCTTGAGCATCTCCTCGTAGACCACGCTTTTCCCATGGAAGTAGACCATGAGGAACATGTGGAAGCGGGC
>CANHON010000311.1 GCA_947462115.1 Deltaproteobacteria bacterium
CCTCGGCGGCCCTGCGCGCCCTGCCGGGCCTGCATCGCTCGGCCCGCAAGGGCGGGCAGTTCTCGCAGGCCTTGCACGCCTACATCGTCTACCAGAGCGTTCTCCGCAAGACCGGCCTCTATACGATGGAGCTCGAGGCCAACCTCGGCCTGCTCGGTCGGCGGCTGCGGGCCCGCCCCTTTGAGGCCGCCCAGCTCGAGCTGATGGACCACCACCGCGCGCACGCCGAGGGGGCCTACCGCACCCAAGCGCACGATCACTGCCTCGTGCTCACCGTCGACGCGATGGGCGACGGCACCACGGCGACGGCCTCGGTGGGCAAGGACGGCCAGCTCGACCTGCTGTGGCGCCAGTCGGGCCTCGCCACCATCAACACCTTCTACAGCCGCATCACCGAGCTGCTCGGCTTCACCGCCAACCGCCACGAGGGCAAGGTCACGGGGCTCGCGGCCTATGCGCCGCCGCCTGCGGCCCTGGTGCGCCATTTTGAGCAACGGGTGCGCTTTGAGGGGCCGGGCTTCACCCGGGGATCGGCCCTGCGCGCCGAGCGGCCGGACGACCGCTTTTGGGGCGAGCTGCAGCGCTACTCCCGCGAGGAGATCGCCAGCGCCGCCCAAGCCACGCTCGAGGCGGCGGTCACCGGCTTCTGCAGCTTCTGGCTCCAGCGCACCGGGCTGCGGCGGCTCGCGGTGGCGGGCGGCGTCTTCGCCAACGTCAAGCTCAACCAGCGGATCGCCGCGCTCGACGGCCTCGACTCGCTGTGGGTGATGCCCCACATGGGCGACGGGGGCCTCGCCCTGGGGGCGGCCCTCGGCAGCCAAGACGCCGCGCCCCGCGCCCTCCCCCACGCCTATTGGGGCCAGGGCTTCGGGGTGCGGGACCTCTACAAGGCCCTCAAGCGGGCCGGTCGCGAGCCCCAGGAGGTCGGGGCCACCAAGGCCCCCTCCGGCGTGGCGGGCGACGTCGAGCAGGTGGCTGCGGTGCTGTGCGGCGGCGGCGTGGTCGGCCGCTTCGAGGGCCGCATGGAGTGGGGCCCCCGGGCGCTCGGGCACCGCAGCGTGCTCGCCCGCGGGCACGACCCGTCGATCAACGGCTGGCTCAACACGCGGCTTCGTCGCAGTGAATTCATGCCCTTCGCCCCCATCGTCCGGGCCGAAGACGCCGGGCGCTGGTTCCGGGGCCTCGACAAGCTCGGCGATTGTGGCCGCTTTATGACCGTGTGCGTCGAGGTCACCCCGGCCTTCCAGGCGGCCTGCCCGGCGGCGGTGCACGTCGATGGCACGGCCCGCCCGCAGCTCCTTCGGGCCGAGGACGATCCGGCGCTGCACCGCCTGCTCGGCCGGGTGGGCGAGCTCAGCGGCGCCCCGGTGCTCATCAACACCAGCTTCAACCTGCATGAAGAGCCGATCGTCTGCACGCCCAGCGACGCCCTGCGCGCGGCGGAGGCGGCGGAGCTGGACGCGGTGTGGATGGGACCTTTTGTCGATCGCCGACCGCGCGCGCCCCAGCGGGCGGCCAGCTGAGGTCGTTCCGCTCCTCATGCGCCGGGGGCGCGTCGAGAAGGACGCCCAGCGCGCTGTTTAGAGGTCGCTGACGGCGTCCCGGCCTTCGGCGCCCGGCAGCGCGTAGAGCACGCCGAAGCCGCGGAACAGCGCGCCGGTGAGCACCGGGCCGGACTTCGCGTCCCGCGCCGGGCGGATGTAGGAGTTGATGACCTCGCCGTCCTCGTTGGCCCGAACGTCGGGGTGCTTGAGGTTCATGGCGATGCGCACGACGCCGTCGGAGCCGAGGTGCACCAGGGTCATCGTGCCGTCGGGCAGCACCCGCTCGACGATGGCGATGTGGGACAGGTCGTCGTCGCGGCGCTTGTTGTGGTTGCGATCGTAGGTGTTGTCGAAGAAGACCACGTCGCCGGGGCGGCCGACCTTCTTGTCGTGGAGCAGGCCCTCGGCGTCGGCCCGCTCGTACATGTCTTTGGTGGAGCCGCGCAGGTGCAGCCCGGCGCCGGCGTGGGCGGCGATCACAAAGCCGGAGCAGTCGTAGCGGTGCACCTGCCCATCGACGACCAGCGGGTTTTGCCCCACGAGGGCGCCCGCGGCCTCGGCCACCTGCTCGCCCACGCCCCGGGGCGCGCGGCGCTCGGCGCGGGACTCGCTGTGGCGGGCGGCGCGGTGCCCCTCGTCGGCGCCCCGGCTGCGGGTGCGGGGGCCCAGCGCGTCCGGCTTTTGGCCCATGCGATCGGTGGGGCCCGGCATGGGCAGGCCGCCGCGGTGGGCGCAGCCGGCCGCCGCGATCGACACGAGCCCGGCGAGCGCGACGATCGCCCAGGGCCGGGCGCTGCGGCGGGGACGATGGGGGGCGGAGTTGAGGAACATCCGGATCTTCCTGCGCGGGTGCTGGGGCGTGCAGGCCGTGGAACGCCCCCGCGCCCCAGTCTATCTTTCTTGACCTGCCAAGGGCAAGGCTCGGGCAGCGCCCAAACGATCGCGCTCGCGCCGCCGGCGGGGGAGGCGTTAGGCCGCCGACACTGGAGGGCACCGTGTCCAACGCCACCGTCGCGACCCAAGGCTTCACCGACATCATGGACGAGATCGAGGCCCTGCGCCGAGATCGGAAGGCTGTGATCTTGGCGCATTATTACCAGGACCCGGACGTGCAGGATCTCGCCGACTACATCGGCGATTCGCTGCAGCTCGCGCGCGCCGCCCGGGACACCGACGCCGAGGTGATCCTGTTCTGCGGGGTTCACTTCATGGCCGAGACCGCCAAGATCTTGAACCCGGGCCGGATCGTGATCGTGCCGGACATGGCCGCTGGCTGCTCCTTGGCCGACGCGGCCCCCGCCGCCCGCGTCGCCGCCTGGAAGGCCAAGCACCCCGGGGCCGCCCTCGTGAGCTACATCAACTGCTCGGCCGGCGTCAAAGCCGCCTCCGACATCATCTGCACCAGCAGCAACGCCGTGCGGGTCATTGAGAGCATCCCGGCCGATCAGCCCATCCTGTTCTGCCCGGACAAGAACCTCGGCCGCTACCTGATGAAGCAGACCGGCCGCGACATGGAGCTCTGGCCCGGCAGCTGCATCGTGCACGAGACCTTCTCCGAGCAGAAGCTGGTGCAGCTCAAGGTGCGCTACCCCGCGGCCAAGGTGATCTGCCACCCCGAGTGTGAGCCGAACATCCTGCAGCACGCTGATCACATCGGCAGCACCTCCTCGCTGCTCAGCTACGCCACGACCACCCCCGACGCCGACACCTTCATCGTCGGCACCGAGCCGGGCATCCTCCACCAGATGCAGCTCGCCGCGCCCAGCCGCACCTTCTTGCCGCTGCCGGGCATGGACGAGACCTGCGCCTGCAACGAGTGCCCCCACATGCGGCGCAACACGCTCGAGAAGATCCGCGACGCCTTGCGCGATCTGAGCCCCCGCATCGAGATGGACGAGGGCCTGCGCCTCAGCGCGCTGGCGCCGATGGAGCGGATGATGGCGCTGGGCTGAAGGCCGCGCCGGGGGGCGTTGCGGGGGGCTGGCCCCCCGCCCCTAGCTGCCCTACTCGCAGCGCTGCAGCGGCACGTTGCAGCTCTGGCCCTCCGGGCACTCCTCGTCGCGGTTGCAGGGCGTGTAGCCCTCGACCGAGACCGCCGCGAGGTGGCTGTCGCTGAGCGTGAAGTCCATGCAGCCGTCGTCCTCAATGGCGTGGTTGTCGACGGTCTGGCGCGACAGGTCGCCGGCGGGGAAGCCCGTGAGGCCGAACTCGACCAGCGCGTTGAACACGCTCGCCGGCACCTCGCCTTCGCCGTCGTCGGTGAAGTGGCACTCGAGGGCCGAGGGCGTCAGGCCGTGCTGATCGACCCGCAGGCGCAGCAGCACCTCGCCGCGGCTCCCGCTGGGGGGCGGCGTCCAGCGCACCGTGAACGGCTCGCCCGGGGTGAGCTGCCAGTCGAGGGTCTCGGGCACGAGCGGCGGGGGCGCCACGCCGAACAAGGTCATGGCGTCCCAGGCGCCGCCGCCGGTCTCCAGGGCCACGAGGGCGCCGGGCTCCCAGGGCGGGTTGGACAGGCTGGTGTCGAAGTAGGTGGCGCCGGGCATGACCGGCTCCATCTCCACCGGGGTCAGCAGGCCGGCGACCCGGACGGTTCCGAGCTGCTGGTTGCTCGGGTAGGGTACGCAGCTGCCGTCGAGGCCGCAGGTGGTGCCGGGATCGCAGCCGCCGTCGCAGAACGGGTTCTCCCGGCGCCAGATGGTGCACTCGCCCTCGGTGAGCAGCTCGGTGAGCACGGCGATGGGCACCACCCCGTCGGCGACCTGGCCGCTGACCGCGGCGTAGTCGTCGTTGCTGTCCACGGTGAAGCCGCCCCAGCGGTTGGGCAAGGGGCAAGTGCCGCGCAGGGGGACCGTGGCCGGATCGACGACGGCGCCGGTGTCTTGGCCCTCGCCTCCGCCCCCGTCGCTGGTGTCTGCTTTTTCGCCGCCGCAGGCCAGCTGAAGGGCGAGCAGCAGCGCTGCGCCGGGCGATCGGGGACTGTTCGCGAAGGAGATCATTCGGATGCGCTCCAGCCGGGGTAGGGACGCGCCTGCTTCATGACCACGTGCCCGTCCACCACCTTGAATTCCGTGTCCATGGCGTAGAAGCCGCCGCCGGTGCCATAGGCCTCGTAGAAGAAGCGGTGAATGGCGTCCAGCGCGCCACCCAGCTCGTAGAGCTCGGCGCTCGACAGCACCGTCTCCCCGGCCCGGATGAGGTTGCTGTGGGCGATGTAGACCACCGGCTGCCCCGGCAGGCTGTAGTAGTAGAGGATCTGGTCGGTGGTGTGGCCGGGCGCGGGCAGCACCACGCTGTTCTCGCCGATCTGGGCGTTGATGTAGAAGGCGGGCTCGAGGCCGGCGGTGTCGAAGACGTTGCCGGTGACGGCCACGCCGTTGGCGTCCTCGTCGTCAAAGGTGGGGTTGGAGAGGGTGGCCATGCCCACGCGGGTGTGGTCGATGCCCCAGTACTCGCGCTCCTCCCAGGCCCGGGGGCCCCAGACCGAAGCCCAGACCTCTTTGATGGACTTTTCAATGTCTTCGCCGGTCGGGTCCCACTCGCCCGACTTGCTGGTGTAGAGGCCGGCGCCGGTAAAGTTGCCGAGGTCTTCGGCGTTGGTGGACGAGCGGAAGCGCATCTTCGCCCGGTCGAAGTCGGCGTCGATCTTGTTGAGCACCAGCGCCAGGAAGTCGGGGTCGAGCGGGGCGGCGATGAGCTCGGCCTGGAGCTCGGCGAGCAGCTCCGCGCGGCGGCGCGGGTCGGCCCACTCCGGGTCTCGGGTCAGCTCGTCGTAGCGCACCCAGAGGTTGTGGGTCTCCATGTGCTGGTTGTAGTAGTGCATCGGCGTGACGAAGCAGGGCTCCAGCTGCACGTCTTCGCCGATGTGCACCAGCGCCGACATGTTGGTGCCCTTTCCGCCGAAGGCCGGGATGCGCTGCCGGAGCGCGTCGCCGAGCGGCAAGGTGCGGTCGAGGATGTCCTCGCAGTCCCACAGGCCGGTCACGGTGGTGTCCATGTCCGGCGCGTCCAGCGGCTCGGGGCGGTTGCTTTCCCACCACGCGTCGGCCTCGGCCTCGGTGACCTCGC
>CANHON010000312.1 GCA_947462115.1 Deltaproteobacteria bacterium
CCGGGCCGCACCGTCGCCGACATCGGCAGCGATCACGCCCTGCTGCCGCTCGCGCTGCTCCGGTCGGGTCGGGCCCCCCGGGTGATCGCGGTGGATCTCTCGCCGGGGCCGGTGGCCCAGCTCCGCGCCTTGGCCCACCGGCACGCTGGTCTCGAGGCCCGCGCCGGAGATGGGCTCGCCCCGCTGCGCCCCGGGGAGGCGGCGACGCTGGTCCTGGCCGGCATGGGCGGGCGGCTCATCGCGCGCATCCTGTCCGCCGCCCCCGCGGTCGTGGCGGCCGCCGAGCGGCTGATCTTGCAGCCCAACGAGGACCTGATGTGGCTGCGGGGTGCCCTGGCCGAATTGGGCCTGGCGCTCGTCGATCAGCGCTTCACGGTGGAGCGTGGGCGCTGCTTCTTCACCGACGCCTGGGCGCCGACCGCCGCTCCCGCGCCGAGCCTGAGCGGCGCGGACGCCCTCGTGGGCCCGGTGCTGCTCGCGGCGCCCTCCGAAGGGCTTCGCGAGGGGCTCCTCACCTTCCTCCGCGACGAAGAGGCCCGCCTGCAGGCCATCCTCGCGAAGGTGGGGCAGCTGCGGCCCGAGGGGGCCGCGCGCCTGGTCGCGGTGCGCGCGGCCCTCGGTCGGATCGACGGGCGGACTTAGGCGCCCCGGTCCGGCAGGCTCCGGGGGTCGGTGAGGCGCCCGGTCACCGCTGAGGCCGCCGCCACCGCCGGCGAGACCAGGTAGACCGGCCCCGGCGCGCCCATGCGGCGGTCGAAGTTGCGGTTGGTGGTGCTGGCGGTGGTCTCGCCCGGCAGGGGCACCCCGGGGCCATTGCCGATGCAGCTGCCGCAGCCTGGGGGGCTCACCACGGCGCCGAGCGCGCGGAACATCGACAGGAGGCCCTGGGCTTCGGCGGCCTTGGCCACCACCGCCGAGGAGGGGGTGACGGTGACGCGCACGCCCGGGTGCAGGCTGCGGCCGCGGAGCACGTCGGCGGCGGCGTTGAGGTCGGCCAAGGAGCCGCCGGTGCAGCTCGCGATCACGATGTTGTGCACCGGCACCGCGGTGGCCTCGGACAGCGGCAGGCGGTTGCGGCTGTCACCGGGGGTGGCCACGGTGAGCGGCACATCTTTGAGATCGACGTGGATGACGCGCTCGTAGTGGGCGCCCTCGTCCGGCGCCACCATGCGGTCGGCCATGTCGTCGCCGCGGCGCTCCCGCAAGAAGTCCCGCAGGGGGGCGCAGGGCTCGACCACGCCGGTCATCAGCCCGCCCTCGACGGTCATGTTGGTGAGCACGCTGAGCTCGTCCACGTTCCACTGGTCGAGGCCGCTGCCGCCGAGCTGGATGACGCAGGTGTCGGTGGGGCCGGTGCGCCACTGCTCCTCGCGGAAGTAGGGGTCACCGATCAGGTGCAAGATCAGGTCTTTGGGCGAGAGGAGGCCCCCGGCGTCGCCCTCGACCAGCACGCGCACCACCTTGGGCACCGTGACCGGGATGAGGCCGGTGCGCAGCGCGAAGCTCATGGCCGTGCTGCCCACCCCGAAGGCCAGCGCGTTGAGCACGCCGGCGGTGGGGGTGTGGCTGTCGGTGAGCACGATGATGTCGCCGGGGCGGCCATACTCCTCGACCACGATGCGGTGGCAGACGCCAGCCTGGAGCGGGCGGCCGGGGCCGTGCAGGCGCAGGCCGTGCTCGGTGGCCGCGGCGACCATCTCCTCGGCGAGCTGGCGGGCGGGCTCCAGGCGGGCGCGCTTTACATTGTCAGGCACGCTGTCTTCGCCGATGAGCACGAAGTGGTCCTCGAAGCACGCGACCTGGCTCGGATCATGCACCGGGGCCTTGCCGAAGGCCTGCTCGTACAGCGACATGCACATGCCGGCGGTGTACTCGTGCATGCCCCGGAAGGCGGCTTGGCACAGCACCTGGTCGCCGGGGGCCACGCTGCTGAGGCCAAAGGCCGCGCCGGCCTCGCCCCGACCACCGGACCAGGCCCGCGCCGCCACGATCTTCTCGACGACGTTCATCGGCCGGGCGGGCTGCTCGGTGCTGTACCAGGGGTCGAGCTCGCCGGCGATCCAGCGCTTGCCGTACTCCAAGAGGCCGCCGGCCTCGGCCACCTGCCGGAAGAAGGGCGGCAGCTCGGCGACCAGCTCAGCGAGATCGACGTCCTCGCCGTTGTTGAGGCGGTCGAGCACCGTGAAGTCGGTGGTGAAGGGCATGCCGCCGTACACCATGTTCTCTTGGAAGATGCGCTGGAAGCTGCGGGCCACGACCAGCTCGATGCCGGCGCCCTGGTGGGCCACCACCGCCACCTCCCGGCTGCTGCCGGAGCCATAGGCGTCGCCGCCGACGATCACCTGGAAGCCGCCGTTGCGCACCTCGTCCTTTCGGACCGTCTCCAGGAAGTTCTCCAAGAACCAGGGGCCCAAGATCGCGCCGGTGTAGCCGAGGGTGCAGGCCTGACCGGAGATCATCGCGTCGGTGTTGACGCCGAAGTGGAGCGGCGTGGTCCAGAGGCTGTCGGCGGGGGCGCTGCCGTCGAGCTGGGCGCGGAGCGCCGCGGGGTCGGTGGTCAGGGTGAGGATGCGGCCTTGGAGCTTCATGGGGACCTCGCTGGCCGATGGGCGGCCCTGGCGTTTCGTGGCGCGGTCCTAACCGGCCGGGCGCCGGCCGTCGCGGCCCCCGCGGTGTCGTTCCGGTCAACTGTTGTCCGCGGTTCCTTGCTCCGACCCCCTCCGGTGGATAGCGCCGAGGTCGGTCGGGGGCCTGCGCCTCCGCGGGCGCCGCGCCGCGCCGAAGGGGAGCCCGATGGCCATCAAGATCCTGACCCCGGCTGAGATCGAGGGGATGCGCGTGGTGGGCCGCATGGCCGCCGACACCCTGCTCCACGTCGCCGATCGCCTGGAGGTGGGCATGAGCACCCAGGACATCGATGATCTGGTGCACGCTTTTACGCTCGCCTCGGGCTGCCGGCCGGCCACGCTCGGCTACCGGGGCTTCCCCAAAAGCGTGTGCACCAGCGTCAACGAGGTGGTCTGCCACGGCATCCCCAGCGGCCAGCGCCTCAACGCCGGCGACATCGTCAACATTGACGTCACCAGCGTCTTTCCGGCGGAGGGAGGCTTCTTTGGCGACACCAGCGCCACCTTCTACATCGGCGGCTGCTCGGCCTTGGCCCGGCACGTCACGGAGATCGCCCGCTGGTCGCTCGAGCTCGGCATCGCCCAGGTCAAGCCCGGCGCCCGCCTCGGCGACATCGGCCACGCCATCCAGAGCTACGCCGAGGGCAAGGGCTGCTCGGTGGTCCGCGACTACACCGGCCACGGGATCCACCGGGTCTTCCACGACGAGCCGAGTGTTCCGCACTACGGTCGCGCCGGCGTCGGCCCCAAGCTCAAGCCCGGCATGTGCTTCACCATCGAGCCGATGATCAACCTCGGCGAGTACGCCGTGGATCTGCTCAGCGACAAGTGGACCGTGGTCACCCGTGACCGCACCCTCTCGGCCCAGTTTGAGCACACCATCGTCGTCACCGAGGAGGGCTGCGAGGTGCTCACCCGCCGCGGCCGCCCGCTGCGCTGGTCGGAGGACGGCCCTGGCGCGCGGCTCGGGCCCTTGTCCTGCTTCTTGCCGGCAGAGGCCGCTCCGGCTCGCTGAGGCGCGCCACCGCCCCGATCAGTCGGAGCGCAGCGCGCCGATGAGGAAGCTGACGATGAGCACCGCGACCACGGTCCCGACGGTTCCGAGCCGGGCGTAGCGGCTGGCCCAGGGCTCGGGCAGCAGCCCCGCCACCACCCGGCTCCCGTCGAGGGGCGGGATCGGGAGCATGTTGAACAGCGCGAGCGCGAGGTTCACCTGGGCGAAGCGGGCCAGCAGGGTCGGCAGGGCGGCCCCCGGCGACAGGCGGTCGAGGGCCCACCACAGCCCGCCGGTGAGCGCGGCCACCGCGAGGTTGCTGAGGGGGCCCGCCGCGGCGGTGCGCAACAGGCCCCACCGCAACGAGACATCGCGGCGAAAGCGCAGCGGCTCGACCGGCACCGGCTTGGCCCAGCCGAAGGGCACGCCGAGGAAGGGCAGCAGCACAGTGCCCACAGCGTCGAGGTGCACCAGCGGGTCGAGGCTCAGGCGGCCCTGCGCTTCGGCGGTCGTATCGCCGAGGCGGCGGGCCTCCGCGGCGTGCGCCCACTCGTGCACGGTCAGCGACAGGATCAGCACCACCCATAGGGCGAAGCGATCGAGGATCCAGGCCGAGAATCCGCCCGTAGACCACAGGAGCGCGATCATCCGACCCCCGGGGCCTGGGGCAGCTGGCGGAGGGTGGCCGCCGCGTCGGCTGGGGCTAGGGGCCCGCGCGCGCGGATGCCCCGGAGCTGGGCCTTGGGCACGAGGATGGCCGCGTCGATCCGCTCGTCCTCGCCGCCGTTTTCAGCGGCGCCCCCCGCCGCGGCCCCGTCCGCCGCCGCACCGACCGGCGCCCGCAGCTTCACCCAGCTCGCGTCGATCCACACGAGCTGACCGCGGCGCTCGGTGCCGTCGAGCAGGTCCAGCACCACCTCCAAGGGGACTGGCGGGCGGGCGATCTGCCCCTGGCTCTCGATGAGGACGGCGTCAAGCACGTCAAAGTCAGCGGTAGGCCTGCGGACTTGGGCGAGGCCGTGCGCGAGGTCGGCGGCGCCCACCACCGCGGTGCTGCCGGGGCCCCCGGCCCGTCGGGCGGCCCGCAGCGTGGCCTCGGCGCAGATGAGCTCCAGCTCGGCGCCGCTGAGGCCGGCGGTCTGCTCAGCCAGGGCCTCGAGCTGCACGTCCTGGCCCATCACCCGGCCCCGGGTGTGGAGGCGGAGCACAGCGGCGCGGCCCGCCGCGTCGGGCGGACCCATCCGCAGCTTGATGTCAAAGCGGCCGGGGCGGAGCAGCGCGGGGTCGAGGATGTCGGCCCGGTTGGTCGCCGCCATCACCACGAGGTGGCCGCGCTTGCCTTGGGGGGCGTCCACGCCGTCGAGGCCCACGAGGAGCTGGTTGAGGGTCTGCTCGCGCTCGTCGTGGGCGGCGCTCATCACGCCCGCGCCCCGGCGTCGGCCGATCGCGTCGAGCTCGTCGATGAACAGGACCGCCGGCGCGGCGGCCCGGGCCTGCTCAAACATGTCCCGCACCCGGCTGGCGCCCACGCCCACGAACATCTCGACGAGCTCGCTGGCGCTGAGCACAAAGACCGGCACCCCGGCCTCGCCCGCGACCGCCCGCGCCATCATCGTTTTTCCGCAGCCCGGGGGCCCTTCGAGCAGCACCCCGCGGGGCAGGCGAACGCCCGCCTTGGCCCAGCCCTCGGGGTCGCGCAGGCAGGCGATGACGTCACCGAGGCGCTCCTTGACCTCGACGGCGCCGCCGATGTCGTCAAAGTGGAGCTGCGAGGCCGTCTCCAGGCGACGGGCCGTCGACTTTCGCATCTCCATGATGCCGCCTTGGCTTTTGACTTGGCGCCGGCGCCACACGACGAGGCCGACCAAGAGCACCGCGGCCACGAGCACGATGGCCAAAAGGTCCACCAGTGGGTCATTGGCGTGGACCACCTCTGCCCCGTCCCCGTCGCCCGCGTAGGCCCC
>CANHON010000313.1 GCA_947462115.1 Deltaproteobacteria bacterium
CAGGCCCGGGCGCTCCTCGGGGATGACGCGCTCCTGGTGGGCTGGATCGCCTATGAGGCCGGGGCCGCCTTCGAGCGCATGCCAGCGCCCGCCCGGCCCCTCCGGCAGCCGGCGGTTCGGCTGTGGCGGCCCGCGCGATCGATCTGGCTGCGCGGCGCCGCGCCCGAGGCCCCGCCGCCCCAACGCCCGCGGCCCGCCGCCCGCGCCCTGCCCGGCGCCGCGCCCGAGGCCTACCAGGGCAGCGTGGCGCAACTTCTGGAGTTCATCGCCGAAGGTGACGTCTACCAGGCCAACCTCGCATGGGAGGCGGGCCCCCTGCCCTGCCCCGCGCCCCTGTCCCTGTGGCTGCGCCTGCGCGCCGAGAACCCGGCCGAGCGCGGCGCCTTCGTCCGGTACGGCGGGCATGCGCTCATCAGCAACTCCCCGGAGCTGTTCCTGAAGGTGCGGCCTGACGGTGAAGGCTCCATCGCCGAGACCGCGCCGATCAAGGGCACGGCCGTCGGGACCGAAGCCGGGGCGGCCTACCTGCGGGCGAGCGAAAAGGAGCGGGCCGAGCTCACCATGATCGTCGACATGGCCCGCAACGACCTCAGCCGCGTGGCGCGCCCCGGCACCGTCCTCGCCGGCCCCCGCACCTTGCGCCGCTGCGGCGACCTGTGGCACGCCGAGCAGCGGATCCAAGGCGCCGCGGGTGGGGAGGTCCACAGCTTCGATTGGATCGCCGCGAGCTTCCCACCGGCGAGCGTAACGGGCGCCCCAAAAGTGCGGGCCATGCAGCGTATTCATGAGCTGGAGGCCGGCCCACGCGGCGCCTACACCGGCGCGATCGGCTGGCTGCGCGGCCCGCGCGAGGCCCACCTCAACGTGGCGATCCGCACGCTCTGCTGGGCGGAGGGGCAAGCCCATGTGCACCTCGGCGCCGGCATTGTCGCGGACTCCAGCCCGCTGGGCGAATGGCAAGAGACCCTCCACAAAGGCGCGGCCCTGGCCGCCGCCCTCGGCGATCCCCCATGAAGCCAACGCTCCCCCTCGGCCTCTACGCGATCGCCGACGCCACCTATGGCGACCCGATCGCCCAAGCCCGCGCCCTGCTCTCCGCGGGGCTCGGCGTCGTCCAGCTCCGGTGCAAAGGCTGGAGCACCGCCGAGCGGGTCCGCGCCGCCCGGGAGCTGCGGGCCGACTTTGATTCCCACCACGCCATCCTCATCATGAACGACGACCTCGAGGCCGCCGCCGAAGGCCAGGCCGACGGCCTGCACCTGGGCCAGGGGGACGGCGAGCTCCCGGCGGCGCGGGCGCGGTTGGGCGCAGCGGCGCTGATCGGCCGGAGCACCCACACCCTCCGGCACATCGAGGCAGCCCGGGCGGAGGGCGCCGACTACATCGGCTTTGGGCCCCTGTTCGAGACCCGAACCAAAGAGACGCCGCACCCAACACAAGCCGCGCTGCTCGAAGCGGCCTTGACGGCGGCCGGGGCGACGCCCTTGGTGGGCATCGGCGGGCTCGACGCCGAGCGGCTGGTCGGCCTCCGCGCGCGGGGGCTGCAGCGCTGGGCGGTGATCTCCGCCATCCTCCTCGCCCCTGACCTGGCGCAGGCTGTGGTCGCACACCGCTGAGGGGTCCGCGGCGAGCTGATCGTGCAGACGGCCATTCTCGCGGAGCTTCGGCCCGCGCCCGTCGCCGAGCCAGCGGCGGGTGGTGCGCGCAGCCGCCGACCCCGCACGAAGTGGTGGCACACGGCGCATGGTTCATGCTATTCCAGCGCAGCCCATTGCCGAGTCAAGAGCTGACCCCCCAACCGCAGGTCGGGGAGCCTCGCGACGCACTCCTCTCCGGTCTCTCCGGGAGCACCCGATGACCCCCTTGCTGCTCATGTTGGCGCTCGCCCTCCCCTCCGAAGCCCAGGCCGGCTGGTTCCGCAAGGCCAAGGCCCGCAAGGCCAACTCCGCGCCCGCCTCCGACGACGGCGGCGCCTCGGGTGAAAACAGCGACAACGCCCGCATCCAGCCCGAGGACAGCAGCGAGGGCGACGACAACGGCGACGACAACGCCGAGGACGGCGGGAAAAGCGAGCCCACCGCCAAGCCCGCCACCCACCACCGCGGCCGCCACAACGACAGCCAAAAGCTGGCCGAAGACGGGCACAAGCCGGCCGGCGGCTCGCTGTGGGACTTCATTGAGGACGTCGAGGGCGATCGGCCCACCGACGAGGCCGTGCCCCAGAGCGAGGAGCTCGACGCCGAGCGCACCGCCGAGCACACCTTCCTCATCGAGGGCATGGGGAGCCGCCCCACCGACAGCCTCTACACCAACCCCACCGGCGCCTCGGTCGATGACCCGCTCTACCTGAGCTTGGTCAACCCCAACGAGTTCGACATCCCCGTCGTGATCAACGAGGACGTCATCCGGTGGATGCGGTACTTCACCGGCAACGGCCGCAAGTACTACAGCCGGTGGCTGGAGCGCAGCACCCGCTACCGTCCGATGATGTACGAGAAGCTCGACAAGGCCGGCCTGCCGCGCGATCTCGTCTACCTCAGCATGATCGAGAGCGGCTACGCCACCCACGCCTACAGCCGCGCCGCCGCCGTGGGCCTCTGGCAGTTCATCACGCCCACCGCTACCGAGTGGGGCATGCGGGTCGACTGGTGGGTCGATGAGCGCCGGGACCCCGAGGTCAGCACCGACGCCGCCATCGCCTTCCTCGGCTACCTCAACCGCAAGTTCGGCTCCTGGCACTTGGCCTGGGCGGCCTACAACGGCGGCCCGAGCCGGGTGGACAAGGCCGTCGCGCGGCACGGCACCAAGGACTTCTGGAAGCTCGTCCGCGCCGGCGCCTTCCCCGAGGAGACCGACAACTACGTCCCCAAGCTGATCGCGGCGGCCATCATCGGCCACCACCCGGAGCGCTACGGCTTTACCGGCCTCGAGTACCAGCCGCGCCTCGACTACGAGACGGTGGCGGTCAACGAGGCGGTCAGCCTCGACGTGCTGGCCCGCTGCGCCGGCATGACGGTCGAGGCCTTCCAGGAGATGAACCCGCACCTGCGGCGCTTCACCTCCGCCCCCGACGGCAAGAAGGGCTTCGTGCACGTGCCCAAGGGCCGGGACGCGAGCTTCGTCGCCGCGCTCGACAAGGTGCCAGCGAACGAGCGGGTCGCCTACACCCGCCACAAGGTCAAGTCCGGCGAGTCGCTCGGCACCATCGCCAAGAAGTACAACGTCTCCCTCGCTGACCTCCAGCGCGTCAACAAGATCAGCAACCCCAACCGGGTGCTGGTCGGCATGGAGCTGATCATCCCGTCGAACGGCAGCGCCGCCGCCCTCGCCGCCATGCACGAGGACCGCCCCTCCACCCCGGCGGTCGCCTCCAAGAGCAGCCCCAGCGTCAAGTCCGCCTCCGCCGCCCCCAAGGCGATGACCAGCACCGCCGGCAGCGGCAGCAGCAGCCCGAAGGCCACCAAGGTCACCCACGTGGTCCGCAAGGGCGAGGCCCTGAGCGCCATCGCGGCCCGCTACGGCGTCTCGACCGCCGACGTCATGCGCTGGAACGGCATCTCCAACGCCAACAAGGTCATGGCCGGCCAAAAGCTGGCGATCTACCAGAAGGCCAGCGCCTGGACCACCCACGTGGTCCGCAAGGGCGAGACCATGAGCGGCGTCGCCCAGAAGTACGGCTGCTCGGTGGCGGACATCCGGAGCTGGAACAACCTCAAGACCTCCGAGATCTACGTCGGCCAGAAGGTCAAGGTCCGCCGCTGAGCGGAGCGACGCCCACCCCAACAGCCCCGTCCCGGGTCGCCGGGCGGGGCTGATGTTTTGGAGGGTCCATGACCCCAGTGCCCATCGACCCCGCGGGCCAGGGGCTGCGCCTCGAAGAGGCCCTTGCCCTCGCGCTTCGCCGGCCGCTGCGCTGCACGCCCGAGCGCGTCCCGCTGTCGGCGGCGCTGGGCCGCACCCTCGCCGCCCCCGTTCACGCCGCGCTCGACGCCCCCGAGCAGCACACCAGCGCGATGGACGGCTACGCCGTCATTCTCAGCGATCTCAGTGATCTCGGCGGCCTTGGGGGCCCCGGCGCGGCCGAGGCCCCGCGCTGGCTCCGGCTCCAGGAGGTGGTCGCCGCCGGGCACCCGCCCCAGCGCCCGCTGGTGCCCGGGGCGGTGGCCCGGGTGATGACCGGCGCGCAGCTCCCCACCGGCGCAGAGGCCGTGGTGATGCAGGAGCACACCCGTCGAGAGGGCGACCAGGTCGCTTTTTTCGAGCAGCCCACCCGGGGTCAGCACATCCGCCGCCAGGGCTCCGACCACGCCGCCGGCGATCGGCTGCTGCCGGCCGGCGCGCGGCTCGGCCCGGAGTCCCTCGGCTTGTTCGCCAGCCAAGGCCTCACCGAGCTCACCGTCTGGGCCCGGCCGCGGGTGGCCGTCCTCAGCACCGGCGACGAGCTCGCCCCGCCCGGCGGGCCCCGGGCGCCGGGCCAGCGCTGGGCCAGCAACAGCCTCGCCCTCTGCGCCCTCATCGAGGAGGCCGGCGGGGAGGCCATCGACTGCGGGATCGCCCCCGACGACCGGGCCGCCGCCGCGCGGGTGGTGCGGGCGGCCATGGATCTGCAGCCGGCATTGATCCTCAGCTCGGGCGGGGTCAGCGTCGGCGACTTTGACGTGATGAAGGACGTCTTCGTCGAGCTCGGCGCCACCATCGACCAGTGGCGGGTGGCGATGAAGCCCGGCAAGCCCCTGCTCATCGGCGAGCTGGGCGGGGCGCGGCTCTTCGGCCTGCCCGGCAACCCGCTGTCCAGCGCCACCACCTGCCGGCTGTTCGCCCGGAGCCTCATCCGCGCGAGCCTAGGCGATCCGACGCCCCTGCTGCCGATCCTAGACGTGGAGCTCAGCGCCCGCGTCGCCCACCGGCCGGGTCGGGCCGAGCTCGTCCCGGTCCTGCTCGCGGTGACCGACCAGGGCCTGCGGGCCAGCCCCCAGCGCATCACCGGCTCGGGCTCGACGGCGGCGGGGGCGCTGGGCGGCGGCTTGGCGCTGCTGGGCGTCGATCTCGGAGACGCGGAGGCCGGGGATCGGGTGCCCGTGATGCTGCTGTCCGCCCCGCTGGGCCTCGGCGCCCGCCTGTCGGACCTGCGCTGGGGCGGCCGTCCGCTGCCGGCGGCCCCACCGTGAGCCTGCCCGCCTCGGTCCCGGTGCTCGGCCCCGCCTCCGTCCCCGCCTCCGTCCCCGGCTTCGTGTTGGCGGGCGGCCACAGCCGGCGGTTCGGCCAGGACAAGGCCGCGGTCGACCTCGGCGAGGGTCCGCTCGCCCTCCGCGCCGCCCGGCAGATGGTGGCGGCCGGCTGCCCGAGCGCCGCGCTGGTCGGTCCGGCCGGCCGCGCCGCCGCGCTCGCCGCCCTCGCCGCGCCGCCGATCACCGTGCTGCTGGAGCCCGAGGCGCCCCACCGCCACCCGCTGTTCGGCGTGGCCGCGGCCCTCCGCGCCCTGCCCCCGGGCAGCCTCGCGCTGCTGTGTCCCTGCGACCTGCCCGCCGTGACCGTCGCGGCCTTC
>CANHON010000314.1 GCA_947462115.1 Deltaproteobacteria bacterium
AAGTCGGCGAGCGCCTCCTCCAGCTGGGCCTTGCGGAATTCGGGCCAGGGCAGCTCGGTGACGTAGATCTCGGCGTAGGCGATCTGCCAGAGGAGGAAGTTGCTGACGCGGAGCTCGCCCGAGGTGCGGATGAGCAGGTCCGGGTCCGGCTGGCCCGCGGTGCTGAGCTCGGCCGCAAAGCGCTGCTCGTCGATGTCCTGGGGCCGGAGCTTGCCCGCCGCCACCTGTTCGGCCAAGCGCTGCGCAGCGGTCACCAGCTCGGCGCGACCGCCGTAGCTCAGGGCCAAGTTCAGCGTCATGCCGGTGTTCTTGGCGCTCTCGGCGACCAAGGCCTGCAGGGGCTTGCGGACGTAGAACGGCAGCCGGTCGATCTGACCGATGGCCCGCAGGCGGATGCCCTGCTCCATCAGCTCTTGGCGCTCATGCAGCACGTACCGGTGCAGGAGGGCCATCAGCGCGCCGATCTCGGCGGCGGGCCGGCTCCAGTTCTCGGTGGAGAAGCTGTAGAGGGTGAGGGCCTCGACGCCGAGCCGACGGCACTCCCGCACCACCTCCCGCACGCTCTCCGCGCCCTCTTCGTGCCCCCGCTCCCGCGGCAGCCCCCGTCGCTGGGCCCAGCGACCGTTCCCGTCCATGATGACGGCCACATGTCGCGGCACGCGGATCGATCGGGGGACCTCGGTCATCAGCCGTCCATGACCTCGCGCTCTTTGTCGGTCGCCATGGTGTCGAGCAGCTTGACGCAGGCGTCGGTGCCCTCCTGGACCTTGGCGAGCGAGCGCTTGAGCTCGTCCTCGGTGATCTCCTTGGCGTCCTCCAGCTCCTTGTAGAGGTCGTTGTACTCCCGGCGCACCGAGCGGGCGCGGACCCGGGCCTCTTCGACCATCTTGCCGAGCTGGCGGACCATGTCCTTGCGGCGCTCCATGGTGAGCGCGGGGATCGGCACGCGGACGATCTGCCCGTCGTTGCTGGGGTTGAGCCCCATGCCGGCGGACTGGATGCCCTTCTCGATGTCGGGGATCGTGGACTTGTCCCAGGGGTTCAGCACGAGCATGCGGGCGTCGGGCGCGCTGATGCTGGCCAGCTGGTTCAGCGGCATGCTGGCGCCGTAGGAGCGCACCTCCACATGCACGTTCTCAAGCATCTGCGGCGTCGCGCGCCCGGTGCGAATGGTGCTGAGCTCGCGCTTGAGCGCGCTGACCACCTTCTCGTGGTCCTCGTGCATCGCGGACAGGTACTCGTCACTCATGGGCCCCTCCGAAGGATGAGCGCCGCGGCCTCAGGCCTCGTGGCGCAGGTGGGTGCCGATCGGCTCGCCGCAGACGACGCGCCGGACGTTGCCGGGCGTGCTGAGGTCGAAAACCACGATCGGGATGGCGTTGTCCATGCAGAGGCTGATGGCAGTGGCGTCCATCACGCCCAGGCCCCGGTTGAGGACCTCGAGGTAGGTCAGCGCATCGAAGCGCTTCGCGTCCGGGAACTTCTTCGGGTCGCGGTCGTAGACGCCGTCGACCTTGGTCGCCTTGAGGATGACGTCGGCCTGGATCTCCGCCGCCCGCAGCGCCGCGGCGGTGTCGGTGGAGAAGTAGGGGTTGCCGGTCCCCGCGCCGAACAACACCACCCGCCCCTTCTCGAGGTGCCGGATGGCGCGCCGGCGGATGTAGGGCTCGGCCACCTCGTCCATGGTGATGGCCGACATGACCCGACTGTACACGCCCTGGCGCTCCAAGGCGTCCTGAAGCGCCAGCGCGTTGATCACGGTGGCGAGCATGCCCATGTAGTCGGCATGGGCGCGGTCCATCCCTTGGGAGGAGCCGGCCAAGCCACGGAAGATGTTGCCCCCGCCGATGACCACCGCGACTTCGACGCCGAGCGAGCTGACCTCGTCAATCTCGGCGGCGAAGCGGGCGATGGTCTCGGGGTCGATGCCGCCGTCCCGCCCACCTGCGAGCATCTCGCCCGACATCTTGAGGAGCACGCGCTTGTAGGCGGGGGTGGACGACATGGGGCTTCCGGGGGAACAGGGTGGGCTGTCAGGCCGCGCGACGGTGCGCTGCGATCAGGCCTCGCCGCCGGTCATCTTCGCCACTTCGGCGGCGAAGTCGTCCGACTTCTTCTCGAGGCCCTCGCCCAGCTCGAAGCGGACGAAGCGGCGCACCTTGATGTTCTCGCCGATCTTGGCGATCGAGTTCTCGATCAGCTGCTTGACGGTGAGCGTCTCGTCCTTGAAGAACTCCTGCTCCATCAAGCAGACCTCGGCGGCCCACTTCTTCATCCGGCCTTCGACGATCTTCTCGGCGACGGCCCGGGGCTTGCCCTCGGCCACCACGCGCTCGATCTGGACGCTGCGCTCACGCTCTTGGACGTCCTCGGGGATGTCCTCGATGTTGACGAAGTCGGCCTTGTTGGCGACGAGCTGCAAGGCCAGATCGCGCACCAGGGACTTGAAGCCCTCGTTGATCGCGACGAAGTCGGTCTCGCAGTTGACCTCGATGAGCACGCCCACCTTACCGTTGCCGTGGATGTAGCAGTCCACGAGGCCTTCGGTGGCGGCGCGGGAGGCCTTCTTGGCCGCCTTGGCGATGCCGCGAACGCGGAGCCAGTCGATGGCCTTCTCGATGTCGCCGCCGTTCTCGGTCAGCGCCTTCTTGCAGTCGCTCATGCCGGCGCCCGTGCGCTCGCGGAGGGACTTGATGTCATTGATGCTCATGGTGCAACTCCAGGGTGCAGCGCCCCGAGGCCCTCCAGAGCAGCGCGACAGGCGCTGCCCCTCCCGGCCTCGAGGTGGCGCTCAGGTGCAAGATCAGGCGTCGATGTCCGCGTCGTCCTCGACCACTTCGCCACCGCGGCGGCGGACGATCTCAACGTCCTGCTCGGTGGCGCGGATGACCTGCTCGTAGCCGCCGTTGCCGCGCCCGAGATCGCCGCCCTCCGCCACCGCGTCGGCGATGGCGGTGGTGAACAGGCGGATGCTCTTGATGGCGTCGTCGTTGCCGGGGATGACGTGCTTGATGCCGTTCGGATCGCAGTTGGTGTCGCAGAGGCCGACGACCGGGATGCCGAGCTTGGTGGCCTCGCGGATGGCGATGTGCTCACGCTTGGGATCGATGACGAAGATGACCGAGGGCAGGGCCTTCATGGTCTTGATGCCGCCGAGGGAGCGGTCCATCTTCTCGATCTTGCGGGTGAGGTCGAGGGCCTCCTTCTTGGTGATGAGCTCGAAGCGACCCTCGTCGCGGGCCTTCTCGAGGGCCACGAGGCGCTCGATCGACTTCTTCACGGTGGTGAAGTTGGTGAGGGTGCCGCCCAGCCAGCGGTTGTTCACGTAGAACTGGCCGCAACGAACGGCCTGCTCCTGCACGACCTCCTGGGCGGCGCGCTTGGTGCCGACGAAGAGGACGGTGCCGCCGCCGCTGACGGACTGGCTGATGAAGCGGCAGGCGTCGAGCAGGCCCTTGGCGGTCTTCTGCAGGTTGATGATGTGGACGCCGTTCCGCTCACCGTAGATGTACGGCTTCATACGGGGGTTCCACAGGCGGGTCTGGTGACCGAAGTGAACGCCAGACTCGAGAAGGTCGCGCAGCGAGACGCTGGGCATGGGAGGCTCCGAGGGGCCCGCTTTGGGGCCATTGGGTTGTTCGACCGCCGAGCCGCCGCCCCCGACCTGACCGGGTCAGGCACCGTGGAGGCGTCGGAGCGAGCCAGCGCGGGGATGCGCTGGACGCCCCGCTGTTGACCGCGGGGCTGCTCGCTGAGATCGGCGTGAGGGTGCGCCAGGGCCGAGGCTCTGGCACCTGGGGGGGACCACCACGGTCTCCCCCAAAGGGCAGCGGCGATTAGCACGCAGGGCCGGGACCGGCAAGGGCGACCGCACTGCGTATTTCGCCAAAATGACTATGCTGAGGCTGTTCTCCTCAGTCGGCGCCGCTCGCGCCGCAGCACTTCTTGTACTTGCGGCCGCTCTCGCAGGGACAGGGATCGTTCCGCCCGACGCCGTAGCGCTCGGCCCAGGCGCGGGTGTCGGCCCCGGCGGCGGGCGGCCCGACCGGGCGCGGCTCTTCTTCCTCCGCCTCCCCTTCGTCGGTCAGCTCGTCGTCCTCGCCCATGGTGGCCCCAAGCTCGGCCGCGTCGGCGGAGCCCCAGGCCGACCCTTCGAGCGCCTCTGCGCTCCCACTCCCGTCGCCGGCCTCGGCCGGATCGCCGGCGGCGTCCTCGCCCCCGTCGGTGCCCTCGTCCGCGCCGGGGTCGGTGTCGGGCTCGTCCTCGTCGCTGAGCTCGTCCCCTTCCCCGTCGCTGTCGCCCGCGGCGGCGTCCAGGTGGGCCGCGGCGCGCGCGGCGTAGATCTGCGCGAGCCGGCTGCGCACCTCGTCCAGGGTGAGCTCGGGGCGGGTCCACGGCCGGCCGCCGGGGGGCAAGGCCGACTGCCCCGCCCGGGCGCCAGCGAGGGCCTCCTCCTCTTCGCCGTCCTGGTAGTCGTCCTCGTCGATGGCGGGCTGGCCGCCGGCCTGCATGTGCATCAAGCGGGTGACCACCGACTCGTCGCGGAGCGAGGTCATGAGCCGGAACATGTCGGTCCCTTCTCGCTTGAACTCCAGGAGCGGGTTCTTCTGGCCGTAGCCCCGCAGGCCGATGCCGTCCCGGAGGCGATCCATGGCCAGGAGGTGGTCTTTCCAGTGCTGGTCGGTGATCTCGAGGAGGAGCATGCGCTCCACCCCGCGCAGGTGGTCGGCGCCGGCCGCCGCCTCCCGGGCCTCGTAGGCGGCGGTGGCGTCGCTCAGCATGCGCCCGCGGAGCTCCTCGAAGGAGTAGTCCCGGAGCTTCTCGTCCGCCTCCTCCCAGCGCACCGTGAAGATCTCCTCCATGCGGGCGCGGATCCGGCCGACATGCCAGGACTCGGGGTTGGCGTCCTGGGCGGCGTACTCGCCGAGGACGTCGTCCACGAGGCTCTCGATCGCCTTGAGGATCATCTCGCGGATCTGCTCGCCCATCAGCGCCTTGCGCCGCATCTCGTAGATGCTCCGGCGCTGCAGGTTCATGACGTCGTCGTACTCGAGCAGGTTCTTGCGGATGTTGAAGTTGTGGCCCTCGACCTTCTTTTGGGCGTCCTCGATCGAGGAGTTGATCCACCGGTGCTCGATGGCCTCGTCGTCCTGCAGGCCCATGCGCTCCATCCAGCCGACGAGCTTGTCGCCCTGGAAGATGCGGAGCAGGTCGTCCTCCAGCGCCATGTAGAACCGGCTCGAGCCGGGGTCGCCCTGTCGGCCGGAGCGCCCGCGGAGCTGGTTGTCGATGCGGCGGCTCTCGTGCCGTTCGGTGCCGATGATGTGGAGCCCCCCGGCCGCCTTCACCTTGGCCTTCTGCTCCTCGCAGTCCGGCGCGTACTTGGCGACCAGGGCGGCGAAGGCCTCGCTGTGGGTGTGCTCGTGGGCGGTGGGCCCGAAGGTCTCGCGCAGATCGGCGAGGGCCAGGGCCTCGGGATCGCCGCCGAGCTTGATGTCGGTGCCGCGGCCCGCCATGTTGGTGGAGATGGTGATCGCGCCGAG
>CANHON010000315.1 GCA_947462115.1 Deltaproteobacteria bacterium
CCGCCCTCGCCGTCGATGTCACCGCAAGACGCCGCGTCGCCGCCGCTGCTGTCGGCCGCCGACTTGGTGTCGCCCCCGCAGGCCACGAGGGTGAAAGACAGGGCGAAGGACAGGCTGAGCGAGCGGCTGAGCGAGCGGCTGAGCGAGCGGCTGAGCGAGCGGGCGACGGGCAGGTGGGCGCAGCGCATGGGCACCTCGGGGGAGCGGAGGGGTGGAGATCGGCAGAGGGGCGCCTGGGTGGGCACTTTAGCCGCGGGGCGGTCGGACGGGCGCCACGATGCGCACCTCGACGCGGCGGTTGGAGGAGCGGCCGCCGGGGGTGTCATTGGTCACGAGGGGATCGGCGTCGCTGCGGGCCGAGAGGCTGAACCGCTGCGGATCAAGGCCGAACTTCTCGACGAGCACCCGCTGCGTGGCGCGCGCCCAGCCAAAGCTCTTCTCCCAGTTGGTGGGCCAGACCTTGGCGGTGCGGCCGGCCGGGGGCGTGTCGTCCGTGTGGCCGATCAGCTCCACCTGCAGCTCCGGGTGCCCGCGCAGCGCCGTCGCCAGCAGGTCCAGCGGGAGCATGGCCTCTTGGCGGATCGCGCCGTCTTCGTTGGAGAACAGCAGGGAAGCCGGGAAGATCAGGATGGTGGTGCTGCCCTGGCGCCAAAGCTGCACGTCGGTGTCGGCGTAGACTTGGAGCAGCTCGGTGTAGATGGGCTGCGGCGCGCTGGCGGGCGCGCCTGTGCCCTTGGCCTCCAGCTGCCGGTTGCGCTCCTTGAGGGCGGCGACCTCATGCTCGAGCTGGTTCACCACCTCGCGGCTGATGGGCGCGCGCCGAAAAGCCGAGGGCAGCGCACAGCCCTCGATCAAGGCCAAGGAGCTCCCGAGGAGCACGAGCGTCTTCGCCGCGGTCCTCATCGGGCGGCCCCTTGCCAGCGCAGCCAGGGCGCCGGCTCGAGGTTCCACTCGCCGGGGTTGCCGCGCCGAAGCGGGCCCTCCGCGCTGCCGCCGCCCCGCCCCTTGCCGGGAGCCACCGACGAGAGCAGCCCACCGGACGCTTCTTTGGCCGCAGCGCTGGCCCGCGCGGCCGGCTTGGCGCCGCCTGAAGCCCGCAGCCGGAGCCAGCGCTTGGCCCAGCGGCGGAGCGCCTCGGGGTAGCGGTGGCCCCACCGATCGCCGTCCCGCCGCATCGCGATGGTCATCCACTGGAGGATGTCGGGCAATTCTTCGACGGAGTGGCCCTTCCAGGGCGCCTCCAAGAACTCCGCCACCCCCCGGGGGCCTTGGCGAAGGTGACCGGTGTCGGGCGGGCCGGTGACCGCGTCGGCCCACTCGACGAACTCCAAAAAGTCCTCGGGTGCACCCTTGTGCCGCGCCAGCTCCAGCAGGAGCCGGCCGGTGGCCTCGGCGTCGTTGGACGCCCGGTGGGCGCCGGTGAGGCTCACGCCCATCGCCTCGCACAAGCTGCCGAGCTTGTAGCTCTGGAGCTCCGGCAGGAGCTGCATGGCCAGGGGCAGCGTGTCGACCTCCGCGGCGGTGCGGGGCCAGGTCAGGCCGGCGCGCTCGAGCTCCATGCGAACAAAACCGAAGTCGAAGGGGAGGTTCTGCGCCACGAGGATGGCCCCCTCCAGCTTCGACCGGACCTCCTCGGCCTTCTCCGCGAAGAGCGGCTCATCGGCCACCCGATCGTCGGTGATGCCGTTGACCTTGCTGGCCTCCTTCGGGATCGGGATCTCCGGGTTGAACAGCTGGTTGTAGGTGTCGACCGAGGTGACGTCCCCGCGGCTGTCGAGCCGGAGGGCCACCGCGGCGAACTCGATCACCCGGTCGCCGTCGGGCCAGTGCAGGCCGGTGGTCTCGGTGTCGAAGGCCACGATCCGGCAGTTTTTCCAGCGGTTCGGCTCCACGTTCCCTCCGCGACCCCCGCGGGGCCGAGCGGCTCCCATAGCCCTTGGGCGCCGGCCGTCCCACCCGGGCGCTGGCCCTTAGCGGCGACGGCGCCGGGCCCAGAGGCCAGCGATCGCGAAGCCGAGGCCCCCCATGGCGCTGCCCGCGCCGCTGCAGGCGCAGCCCGTGGCCTTGTCCTCGTCGCCGTAGATGTTGCCAGAGAGGTCTTCGCTGAGCCCCAGATCGACGTCCCCGCCGTTGCTCCCGTCGGCATCGCCTTCATCGCCGCCGGGCGTGGCGGAGTCGGTGCTGTCCGCGCCGTCGCCCGCACCGCCGTCGCCCGCGTCGCCCGCGTCGCCCGCGTCGGCCCCGTCGCCCGCTCCGCCGTCCCCAGGGAGGCCGGTGTCGGTGGTGCCGTCGCCGCCGCCGCCGCCCTCATCGCCAGGGCTGGCCTCGTCGGGATCGCAGGCGGCGCCGATGCCATCGCCGTCGTCATCCAGCTGATCGGGGTTGGCGGTGGTCTCGCAGTTGTCGGTATCGTCGAAGACACCGTCGTCATCGTCATCGTACTGGTAGAGCACGACCTCGCCGAAGGCGGTGATCGGCGAGCCGATGTCGTAAGCGTAGACCCCCCAGCTGCCCGGGCCGAAGCGCGCGGTGTCGGCGCCGACCAAAACGGTCTCGGCGGCGCTAAAGGACGCGCTCGGGTCGCTCCAGATCCGCGCCCAGATCTGGTTGTTGTTCCGACCGATCCCGATCTTGAACAGGCTGCCCATCGGAAAGCCCACGCCTTCGGCGCTGTCGAGCTCGGTGATGACGCCGCTCTGCACCTTGATGAGGGTGGAGCGGCGCGTGCCGGAGCCGATGGGGTTGCTGCCGATGGTGAGGCCATCGGAGGCGCTGCCGGTGGTCGGGCCCACGATCATCAGCGCGTAGAAGTTCAGGGCGTCCTCTTGATCGAGGATCAGCCCGAGCGTGTCGTCGTCGGTGGTGTAGGCGATGGCCGTGAAGTAGCCCTGGGCGACCGGGTGATCGGTGTTCACCAGCCAGTTGTCCGCCGCGCCGCCCTCGCCGATGGCGCCGCCGTTGTCGTCGGTGGTGGGCGCTGCGTAGGTGCCGCCGGCGTCGTCGGCCACGCCCACCCAGTCGTCGGCGCCGTAGCCGCTCGCCCAGGCGTCCCGGCCGCTCAAGCTGCGGCCGTCGGCCCAGCTCGCGTAGCGCCACACCTCGCGGTTGGCGGCCTCGGCCTCGGAGGCGCCGGTGAGCGCCGCCACAGCGAGCGCAGAGACGGCGGAGAACAGGGTCAGGGCGCGGGTGGTCATCGGTGGGCTCCGAGGAGATGCGGGGAAGTACTTGGAAGTGCTTGGAAGTGCTTGGAAGTGCGAGCGGGTTGCGCGGGCGTGGTCCGCTCGGGGCGCGGCCAAGCGCGCCCAGTGTGCCTGCTTTAGGCCTCGCTGGCGATGCGTTGGAGCACGGCCTGGGCGGCCCGCTCGGCCGCTGCTCGGTGCTGGAGCCATTGGGCGTGGGCCTCGGGGCCCACCTCGTTGCTCACCCCGAGCACGGCGGCGAAGGGCACTCCCGCGGCCTGGCAGGCGAGGGCGGCGCCGTAGGCCTCCATGTGCTCGAGGTCCCAGTCGGCGGCGAGGCGCGCGCGGAGGGCGGGGTCGGTCGAGATCGCGCTCACGGTCAGCACCCGGGCGGAGGGCAGGGCCAGCCGGGCGGCGAGGGCGGGGTCGGTGGCGATGGGGGCCGGCGCCAAGGGGGTGTAGGCCAGACCCAGGGCCGCCGCGCCGTCCTGGGTGCCGAGGGCGCCGCTCACGAAGGCGCGACCGATGGGGTAGTCGGCGGAGTATGCGCCGGCCGACCCGATGAGAATTACGTGCTGGGGATTGTGCTCAGCGATCAGCCGCGCCATGGCCACGGCGGCCCGCAGCGGTCCCACCCCGAGCGCGTGGCCGGGGAGGGGCCCGAGCTCAGCCTGCACGGCGGCGACGATCACGCGCCCTCGGGGGCCGAGCCGTCATCGTCGGCGCCGGACTGCTGGGCCCGGCGGCGGGCGGCGGCGCCCTTGCGGCTGCGGACGGCCTCGAGGGCGGCGAGCTCGTCGGGCTTCAGGGTCTCGGGCGTTGTGGCTGGAGCGGGCGCAGGGCTGGCCGGGGCCTCGGTCGGCGCGGCCGTGGGGCTCGGCTGCGGGGCGGCGGTCGGCGCGGGGACGGCCGTGGGCGCCGCCGCTTGGGCGGGCGTGGGCCGTTTGGGCTCGGGGGCGGCGGTCTCCGCCTCCGGGTTCATCAAGGACAGCACCTTCATCGTGACGTAGGTGAGGGCAGAGACGCCGCCGAAGCCGAACAGGGCCGCCGGCGCGAGGGCGAGGCCGACCTCCTGCCAGTCGTCGAGCGGGGTGACGCCGTCGCGCAAGAACACCGCCCAGGAGCTCAAGAAGGCGAGCCAGCTCGCGAAGCTCTCCGCGTTCTTGCGCAGCTCGACCCCGAGGCCGAGCAGCGTGAGCAGGACCACCGCCGCCCACAGGTAGGCCCCGCGGATCGGCGCCCGAACGACCTCCAAGACGAGGCGCGAGGCCGCGGTGCCCGACCAGTTGGTGACCTCCAGGGTGGCCGCGCCGGCCCCGGAGACGTCGTGCCGATCTTGGAGGTCTTCGCCCAGGCGCCCGGCCCGGCGGCGGCCCTCGCCGCGGATGGCCTTCTCGCCGCCCGGGTCGATGTCGGGGCCGTCGGGCGTGGTCTCGCGCTTGATGGTGCCCGTCAGCGAGTCTTCCCAGCCCTTGCCGCGCACATTGAGCGCGTAGGCGGTCTTTTGGCTGTTGGCGTCGGGCTCCAGCGGCTCCTCGCCGAGCTCGGCCGTGACCATGATGGCCGTGCCCTCGGGCAGCTCCAGGCTGAGCTCATCGTGAAGGGCCTTGACCTCGTAGCTGGCGACGGGCTCGCCCGGCTCGAGCACCTGCCAGCACACCACCCCCGGCAGCGCGCCCGCGAGCAGCATCAGGGGCACCACCGTGGGGTGCAGCGCGTTGAGGTCGAGGAGGTGCTTGACCAAAGAGCCGAGCGAGACGGCCACGACGGCGGTGATGATGAGCGCTGCGAGCATCGGCGACCTGCGGGCTACGGGGGGCGGCCCAGCGGCTCCGCGGCGGGCGCGGGCGGGCGGGACGAAGCGGGACGGTGGGATAACCCCGTCGCTGGGCCTCGCCCCGGACCCGCTTGGGTCGGCGACGTGGGCGGGGAGGCGCGGAATGAGCACCAGCAAGGCGACGGCGAGCGGGACGCCCGGGCGGACCCTGCGCAGCCCAGCCCAGCTCGCGGCCCAGGGGTGGGTGGACGCGGCCGCGCTGCCGGCCCTCGAGGCGGTGGCGGCGCGCTTCGCGGTGGCGGTCACGCCCGCGATGCTTGATCAGATGGAGGCCGCGAGCGATCCGGTCGGGCTTCAGTTTATCCCCGATGCCCGCGAGCTCCGCCTCGCCCCCGAAGAGCGCAGTGATCCCGTCGGCGACGACGCCTACAGCCCGCTCCCCGGCCTCGTTCACCGCTACCCCGATCGGGTGCTGCTCAAGCCGCTGCACGCCTGCCCGGTCTACTGCCGGTTCTGCTTTCGGCGCGAGGTGGTCGGCCCGGGCGGCGCGGCCCTCGACGCCGGGTCCCTCGCCCGGGCGATCGA
>CANHON010000316.1 GCA_947462115.1 Deltaproteobacteria bacterium
CGGGCTCGCCGGTGCGGGCCCGGAGCGCGGCCGGCCGGCTGTGGAGCGCGCCGTTGGGCGCGGCGTGGAGCTGGTCGAGCAGGCGGGTCATGTCGCGCTCGTCCACGTAGAGGTCGCTGGCCCGGAGCTGCTGGCGGGCGGTGGCGCTGTCGTAGCGGAGCATCTGCTCGGCCGCCGGGTTGAACAGCAGGACCCGCCCCTGCACGTCAAAGGCGACGATCGCCACCGGCGCGTTCTCCACCAGCCGACCGAGCAGGTCGCGGGTGCTGCCGAGCTCGTTGTAGGCCCGCTGCAGCTCCCGCTGCTCGCGGAGGCGCCGCCCCAGCCACACCCCGCCCTGGCGCGCCGCGCAGCGCAGGGTCTGGACCAGGGCCGGGTCCTCCTCGTCGAGCACGTCGAGGGCGCCGCTGAGCAGCGCGTCCTCGGCCCAAGCGCCCGGCGCGTCTGGCGGCAGCAGCGCGATGGCCAGCAGGGGCTCCTGGCCCACCAGCCAGGCGCGGGCCAGCGGATCGGCGAAGCAGACGAGCACCGGCGCGCCCTCTGGGAGCTCGCGATCGAGCGCCAGGAGCGCGATCCCCGCCTCTGCGAGCCGCTCGGGCAGGCCCGGCGCCGGCGCCCCGACGATGAAGACCTCTTGGATCAACCGCTCTCCTCGGGATCCCAGGCCCGCAGCGCCGCTTGGTGGACCCAGGGCACGGGCACCCGCGCCGCCAAGGCCACCGCCCGGACGTCCTCGAACTCGGGCGCCACCTGCACCACCTCGCCATCGAGCAGGCCGAGCTTGAGCCGGACAGTGCCGTAGGGCGTCTCGACGGGCGCGTGGCGGCGCTCCAGCACGGTGCGCTCGGCGCGGGTGCGGCGCAGGCCAAAGGTGCTGCCGTGGCGCAGCATCGTGCGCTCCACCGCAACGCGCTGGGCCGGCTCGACCAGCACCTCCACCCGCATGCCCTGGCGGCCCTTTTTCATCAGGACGGGGGCCGCGGTCACGTCGAGGGCGCCGGCGGCCAGCAGGGCCTCGATCAGCGGCGGCAGGTGTTCGCCTTGCAGATCGTCCATCTGGGCCACCAGAACATCGACCTGCTCCGCGCTCTCGGCGAAGATCTTCTCGCCCAACAGCAGGCGGACGAGGTTCGGGTGGGTCGGCGGGTCCCAGCGCCCGGCGCCGTGGCCCACGCCGATCAACCGGAGGCTCGGGATCGGCCCCGGGCGCGCCATTCCGGCCAAGATCGCCGCGCCGGTGGGGGTGACCTGCTCGACCCCGTCGATGCCGGGGGCCAAGGGCCAGCCCTCCAAGCAGAACAGCGTCGCCGGCGCCGGCAAGGGGATGCGGCCGTGGGCGCTGCCGGTCATGCCCCGCCCCATCGGCAGCGGCCCGCCGACCAGCTCATCGACCTCGAGCTGCTCCAGCAGCAAGGCGACGGACACGATGTCGACGATGGCATCGACCCCGCCGACCTCGTGGAAAATGACGGTCTCGACGTCGCTGCCGTGCACCCGCGCCTCCGCGGCGGCGAGCCGGGCGAAGGCCGACAGCGCCCGCTCTTTGGCCCGGGCCGGCAGCGGCGCCGCCGAGATGGCCGCGCGGATCTCCCGGTAGGGTCGGTGGGGCTGGCCGGGGAAGCTCGGCTCGGGGTGGGCCGCGGCGCCCATCACCCAGGCAGCGGGATCGGGGTCGCGGCCGTGATCGTGGCTGTGCCCATGATCGTGCCCGTGCCCGTGATCGTGGCTGTGCCCGTGATCCTGGCCGACCGGCGCCAAGGGCGAGGCCGGGCCCCCGGGGCGAAACCGGGGCGCTTCGGGCACCGGCGCGGCCCGGAGCCGCGGCTCGCCCTCCGGCAGCACCGAGAAGGCGGTGGCCGCGAAGGGCCCGCGCATCACCCGCTGCGCCTCGACGCGGTAGCCCTCGACCGGCAGCGCCCGGAGCTGGGCCTGGAGCTGCCCGAGGTCCCCGCCGAGGTCGAGCAGGGCCGCCACCATCATGTCGCCGGCGACGCCCGCGAAGGCGTCGACCACCAAGATGCGCCTGCCCAAGCCGCGCCTCCTACTCAGCCAACCGGTTGATCCTGGACGCGATCAGCGCGGCGCCGAAGCCATTGTCGATGTTGACCACCGAGAGGCCCGCCGCACAGGCGTTGAGCATCGACAGCAAGGCGGACACGCCGCCGAAGTTCGCTCCATAGCCTACGCTGGTCGGGACGCCGATGACCGGGCAGGACACGAGGCCGGTGAGCACGCCCGGCAAGGCGCCCTCCATGCCCGCCACCACGATGATCACCCGCGCGGCCCGCAGCTCATCGACCCGGGCCAGGAGGCGGTGCAGCCCGGCCACTCCGACATCGACGACGCGCAGCACACTGTTCCCGAGCAGCTCAGCGATCACCGCCGCCTCCTCGGCCACCGGCAGATCGCTGGTGCCCGCGCAGACCACCGCCACGCGGCCCCGGGGCGCAGGCAAGGCACCGGCCGGCAGCGCGACCACCCGGGCCATCGGCCAGCGCTGGAGCCCGGGGTGCAGCACGGCCAGCGCCTCGGCCTTGGGGTCCTCGACCCGGGTGGCGATGGCCCACTGCCCCGCGGCGTGCAAGCGGCTCATCACCGCGGCGATCTGCTCGACGGTCTTGCCCTGGCCGAAGATGATCTCGGGGTCGCCGGTGCGGGCGGCCCGATCCAGGTCGACGACCGCCGAGACCCGCGGGACCGCGCCCGGCGCGGCGAGCAGCCGCGCGACCTCCTCTGGCGCCTGTTCGCCGGCGGCAATGGCGCGCAGCAGACCCAACAGCTCACCCGACTCCATGCTCCACCCCCGTGGCGCCGCCCCGCCGGCCGCGCGTTTGGGGGCCCTAACCACGCCGGGGCCTCGGTCGCCCACCGTGCGCCCACCGATGGCTGCGGCCAGGGACGCCTCGCCGAGATAGGCCTGTGCGTCCCCATGATCGCCAGCCGCCCCCGCTCCCGCACCGCCCTCGCCGCCCGCCGCCCGGGCGCGGATGGCTGGCTGCGCGCCGCGCGCACCCGCCGCGCCGCCGGGGCCCTCTGCGCGCTGGCCGGCCTGGGCGCGCTGGCGGGGCTGCTGGCCGCCGCACCCGCGCGGGCCGGCGACCGGGCGCTCTACGACAACCTCGTGCAGCGCATCGATGAGGCCTACCTCAAGCGGGACGAGCTCGACGCCGGCCTCGTGCTGCTCGAAGCCGCCGAAGCCGCCGAGACCGCCGTGCCTTGGCTGATCGTAGACTCCGCTGGCCCCCGGGCGGTGCGGCTGAGCCACGGCGAGCGCGGCCCCCTCCAGACCATCACCCTCCAAGGCCCGGGCCTCAGCGGCCTGTCGGCGGCCCTGGAGCAGCTGGAGGACGGGGTCCGGGCCGGCGCTGCCGGCACCGCGCTCGGCCGGGGCCTCCCGGTGGACATCGCGAGCGGGGTCACCGCCGCCCTCGACCGCCACAGCGTGGTGATGACCGGGCAGCGCCTCGAGAGCTTTGACGAGCGGATCCGAGGGAAGAACGTCAGCATCGGCGCCCTCGTCGCCCTCATCGAGGACGGCATCCGCATCAAGGAGGTCTACGCCGGCGGCCCCGCGGCCGAGGCCGGGCTGCGGCCCCAAGATCGCCTGCTGCGGGTGGACGGGATCTCCACCCTGGGCCTGGGCGCCGCGCAGGTCTCCCGCATGCTCCGCGGGGATGAGGGCACCGAGCTCGTGCTGCAGATCGAGCGGGCCGGGGCCGACGGCGTGCGCCAGGTTTTTGAGGTGGTGCTCCGCCGCGCCGAGGTCATGATCCCCAACGTCCACGCCGAGCTCCTCCAGAGCGGCGTGCTGCACGTTCAGATCGACCATTTCAGCGATCAGACCGTCACGCTCGTCCGGCGGGCCCTCAAGGCGGTGCCGGTCGGCAAGCTCAACGGCGTGGTGCTGGACGTCCGCGGGAACGGCGGCGGCAGCATGCTTCAGGCCTGTCGCGTCGCGGATCTGTTCCTCAAGGACGGCCCGGTCCTCACCACCCAGGGCCCCAACGGCCAGCCGGTGGAGTCGCTGGTGCGGGAGTTCATCGCGCACGACGAGGGCGACGAGCCCGCGGTGCCGGTCGTGGTCCTGCAAGACGACCGCTCGGCCTCGGCCAGCGAGATCTTGGCGGGCGCCCTGGTGATGCGCGAGCGGGCGGTGGTGGTCGGCGGCCGCAGCCACGGCAAGGGCACCGTCCAGAAGGTCTACACCCTGCGCGGCGGCGAAGAGGCCGAGCGGGTGCGCCTCAAGCTCACGGTCGCCGAGTACCGCCTCCCCGGCGACGTGCCCATCGCCGCGGGGGTGGGCCTCGCCCCCGACCTGTGGGTGGAGCCCATCGTGCTGGATCAGGCCGGGGCGAGCTTCCCCGAGCCCGAGCCCGACGTCGTCGGCGTCGTCGCTTGGCTGGACGAGCGCAAGGGCTGGCGCGGCACCGCCGTGGAGCGGGGCGATCAGGCCCTCGCGGTGGCCGAGGGCCTCACCCTGCGCGCCCGCCGGGCCACCGACCGCCAGAGCCTGCTCATCGCGGCCGAGGCCGAGGCCAACGCCCGCGCTCGCCACGAAGATGACTTGCTGGTCGAGGCCCTCGCGGCCCGCGGCATCGACTGGCGCCGCCAAGCCGGCACCAGCGACAGCCTGCCGGTCAAAGTGGCGCTGGGCTTTGACGCGAGCCCCCGCTCCGGCCAGCTCGCGGAGCTGCGCGCCTCGGTCGAGAACACCGGCGAGGCGCCGCTCTACCGCGTGCTGGTGCGGGTGCAGAGCGATGAGCGCGAGCTCGGCCTCGACGGCGTGGTGCTGGCGGTCGGCTACCTGCCCCCCGGCGAGAACGGCCTCGGCAGCGCCATGGTGCGCGTGGCGTCGATCAGCACCAGCCAGTGGACCCGCCTCGACGGGGTCGCGGCCGCCGCCGGCCGACCGGAGCTCGCCACCGATCCCCAGCGGATCCAGCTCGTGGCCCCGCCCATGCCCGATCTGGCGGTGGTCTGCCGGACCAGCCAAGGCCCCAGCGGCGCCAAGGTGTCGGTGGAGATCGAGAACCTCACCGACGTGGCGCTCACCAACCTCCGCCTCAAGCTCGTGCTGCCCGAGGGGGCGCCCGTCGAGCTGCTGCGCAGCGAGGCCACCCTGGCCAAGCTCGGTCCCCGGGCCCGCGCCCCCCTCGACCTGCCGATCCGCCCCCTGGAGGGCGCCACCCGGGTGCAGGCCGAGGCCCGGATCTACGCCGACCCCTGGGGGCGGGTGCTGACGGTGCCCCTCGACCTCGCCATGGACGGCCGCCCGATCCAGCGCCGCCCTCCTCAGATTGGCGTCAAGTTGCCTCTTTTGGTCGCCACCGGGCCGCTGTCGGTCAAGGTGGATCTGAGCGACGACCGGGCCCTGCGCCGGGTGACGGCTTGGCTCGACGACGAGAAGATCGCCTACGCCGCGCCAAACAAGCCCAAGGCCGAGCTCCCGCTGCGCCTGGACCTGAGCAGCGGTCAGCACCGGTTCACGGTCGAGGTGGAGGACGACGACGGCATCC
>CANHON010000317.1 GCA_947462115.1 Deltaproteobacteria bacterium
CCGGTGAGTGCGAGGGCTCGACCCGCGGCGGCGACGACACCGTGCGCATCACCACGGTGAACCGGGCCGAGCGGCACCTCATCTGGGTCGATGGGAAAGCCGGCGCCACGGGGAACTTTCGCATTGAGGTCCAGTGCCGGACCTACCGGTGAGCCGACCGGAGCGCCGCTGGTGGCGCGCGCTCCCCCTCCTGCAGGCCGCCGCCTCGGCGCTCGCGATCGGGGCGCTCCTGCGGGGCAGCCGGGCCGCCGATCTCCCCGCGATCAGCGCGCTGCACGTTGATCTGCTCGCGGCCGCGCTGCTCACCAAGGTCTTTAGCCTCTGCGTGCACGAGCTGCGGCTGACCCTGGCGCTCCCGCGTCCCCGGCCGCCCGCCGCGCTGGTCTTCGCCGCGGGCTTCACCGCCGGCATGATCAACCTCGCGCTCCCCGCCCGCGCCGGGGACGCGGCCTTGGTCGGGCTGCTCGCGAAGCTCCCGGGCCAGCGCTGGGAGGGGGCGCTTGCGGCCGTCGCGCGGGTGGGCGCCGTCGAGGTGGTCGCCTTCGCGCTGGCCTGCCTGCTGGCGATCGCGACCGCGGTGGCCGAGGACCTGCCCTGGCTCCAGCTCGCCGACCCGAGGGCCGCCGCCGGGAGCCTGGGCCTGGGCCTCATCGGGGCCGCGGTGGTCGCGGGCCTGCTGCTTCAGCTCGGCCGCCGGTGGAGCGCGCCGCGCGGGGCCGAGCGCGTCGCCGGGTCGGTCCGGGCGCGCATCGGGCAGGCGCTGGGCACCGCCGCCGCCCCCCGCGGGCTGCTCACCGACCTCGCCCTCGCCGCCGTGGAGATCGGCACGATGATCGCGGCTTTTGCCCTGGGGCTCAGCGCGGCGGGGCTGGAGGTGCAGGCGCCCTTGGCCACGGCCACCGCGGTGCTCGCCCTGTCGGCCACCGCCAGCCTCGTGCTGCCGCCGGGCTACGGCGCCGGCCCGACCGCGGCGGCGGCGGCGGTCCTCGGCGCCTGCGGGATCGGCGCCGAGGCGACGCTCCGCTACGCGCTGTGCTGGTGGCTGATCAGCCAAGTGCCCGCCGTGCTGGCCGGCACCTTGAGCTTGGTGTGGACCCAGCGGGTCCGCCCAGACCGGGGCGAGGCGCCCGCCCCCACCAGCCCGCCGCCCGGGGCTGGCACCGAAAACGCGGCCGCCCCCGACGGCCCGTAGGCGCGGCGGGGGCGGAGCGGAGCGGCCCCGCTGGGGGGCCAGGCCTCAGGACTCGGACCGGATCTTGTTGATCGCGCTGCCGGCCTTGAACCACTCGAACTGCTCGGGCGAGTAGGTGTTGCGGGTCTCGATGGTCTCGACGGTGCCGTCGGCGTGGCGCAGGGTGAGCGTGGGCGAGCCCCCGGTCGCGATGCGATCTACGCCGACGATGTCGATGATGTCGTCGCCGCGCACCTTGTCGTAGTCCGCGGGGTCCGCGAAGGTCAGCGGCAGCAGGCCCTGCTTCTTGAGGTTGGTCTCGTGGATGCGCGCGAAGGAGCGCACGATCACCGCGCGGCCGCCCATGTGCCGGGGCTCCATGGCCGCGTGCTCACGGCTGCTGCCCTCACCGTAGTTCTCATCGCCGAAGATCACCCAGTCTTGGCCCACCGCCTTGTAGTGCTTGGCGATGTCGGGGTGGGTGGCCTCGGCCTGGGCCACGAAGTCGAAGCCCTGACCAAAGCCGCCGGTCAGCGCGTTCTGGGCGCCGATCATGAGGTTGCCGGAGATGTTGGTGAGGTGCCCCCGGTACTTGAGCCAGGGCCCCGCCGCCGAGATGTGGTCGGTGGTGCACTTGCCCACGGCCTTCACGAGGATGCGCAGGCCCGACAGGTCCTGGCCATCCCAGGCAGAGAAGGGGCTGAGGCGCTCGAGCCGGTCGGAGCTCGGGTTGATCACAACCTCGGCGGACCCGCGCTCCGCGAGGGGCAAGGGCGCCTGGTAGCCGTCCGCGCCCGGCGCAAAGCCCTGCCGGGGCAGCTCGTCGCCCTGGGGCAGGTCGAGCTTGAAGGGGACGCCGTCGGCGCCCATGATCGTGTCGGTCGCCGGGTTGAAGGCCACGTCCCCGCTGATGGCGATGGCGGTGACCAGCTCCGGCGAGCCGATGAAGGCGAGGGTCTCGGGGTTGCTGTCCTGGCGACCGCGGAAGTTGCGGTTGAAGGAGGTGACGATGGTGTTGACGTCGCCCTTCTTGATGCTGTCGCGGCGCCACTGGCCGATGCAGGGCCCGCAGGAGTTGGACAGCACGACGCCGCCGATGGCCTGCAGCGCGCCCATGTGGCCGTCGCGCTCGATGGTGTTCATGACCTGGTCCGACCCCGGCGAGATCATGAAGTCGACCTTGGCGCGAACGCCGTGGGCCGCCGCCTGGCGGGCGATGTGCGCCGCGCGGCTGATGTCCTCGTAGGAGGAGTTGGTGCAGGAGCCGATCAGGGCGGCGGTGAGCTGCCGGGGCCAGCCCTCCTTCTCACACTCGGCGGCGAGGTCGCCGATGGCGCGGCCGCGGTCCGGGGTGTGCGGGCCGACGATGCGCGGGCCCAGGGCCGACAGATCGATGGTCAGCACGCGATCGTAGTAGGCCTCGGGGTTCGCCTCGACCTCGGGGTCGGCGCGCAGCTCGGCGGCGTGGGCGCGGGCCAGGGCCGCCACGTCCGCGCGGCCGGTGGCCTCGAGGTACTCGGCGATCTTCTCGTCGAAGGGGAAGATCGAGGTGGTGGCGCCGTGCTCGGCGCCCATGTTGCAGATGGTGGCCTTGCCGGTGGCGGAGATCGAAGCGCAGCCGGGGCCGAAGTACTCGACGATGCGGTTGGTGCCGCCCTTGACCGTGAGCTCCTCGCAGACCTTGAGGATGACGTCCTTGGCGGCGCCCCAGCCGTTGAGCTCGCCGATGAGGCGCACGCCGATGAAGCCCGGGTTGAGGACCTCCCAGGGCAGGCCGACCATCGCGTCCACAGCGTCCGCGCCGCCGACGCCCACGGCGATCATGCCGAGGCCGCCCGCGTTGACGGTGTGGCTGTCGGTGCCGATCATCATGCCGCCCGGGAAGGCGTAGTTCTCGAGCACGGTCTGGTGGATGATGCCGGCGCCGGGCTTCCAGAAGCCGAGGCCGTAACGGGCGCTCACGCTGCGGAGAAAGGCGTAGACTTCGTTGTTCTCGTGGTTCGCGACCGCGAGATCGCTGTTGGCGCCCTCGTAGGCCCGGATCAGGTGGTCGCAGTGCACCGTCGAGGGCAGCGCCACCTCGTCCTTGCCGGCGGTCATGAACTGCAGCAAGGCCATCTGCGCGGTGGCGTCCTGCATGGCCACGCGATCCGGCCGCAGGTCGAGGAAGCTTTTGCGCCGCTCGAAGGGGGCGTCGGGGTCGATGAGGTGCGTGAAGAGGATCTTCTCGCCGAGGGTCAGGCCTCGCCCCAAGCGGGCGCGGGCGTGCGCGTGGCGCGCGGCTTGGGTGGCGTACAAGGCCGCGACGGCGTCAACGCGAAGCGCGGCGGTGTCCGGCGGGGAGCTCTGGGTCTGGGTCATGATCCCTCCAAGGAGTGCGGGCCTTCGAACGGGCGCCGCGGGCGACCCCGCCGAGCATGGGCGGGCGGCCACCGCGCAGGCGGGGCGGCTCGATTAGCCCGATTCCGGCGCTCCCGCCCGGTCGGCAGGCGGGCGGAGCAGCGCGCTGATGAGCGCCCCCACCGCCAGCGCCCCCATCAGCCCGGCGCCGACCAGCGCCCGCTCGCCGCACCGCTCGGCCTCCGACAGCCACAGCGCCGGATGGGCGACCAGCAGCAGCAAGGGGCCCAAGGCCGACCGCAGGCCGAGCCCGCGCCGCCGGCCCGCCCACAGCGCGCAGACCGCGAGGGCCGCGACGACGGCAAAGCCGACCCACAGCGCCGCGCTCGGATCGACCGGGCCTACCGCGGCGCAGCGCAGCGCCCCTGATCCCTCGCTCATCCCTGCCTCTGGCACGTCAACCTCGCAGCTTTCGGGCGATGCGGGCGCCGAGGCTCAGCGCCGCGCCCTGCGGGCCGCCGTCCAGCTGGGCGAGCAGCGGGCCGAGCGTCGCGCCGCCGAGGCCGGACCACAGCGCCGCGGGCCCCTCGACCACCGTCGCGCGCCCGCCCGCCGCCCGCCGGGTGGCCGCCAGCCCCTCCACCGCCCCGCGGAGCGCGAGCCCGGCGCCGGCCTGCGCCCGTTGCCCCCGCGTCGTGGGGAAAATGGCGATCCACGGCCGATCGGGAGCGAGGGCATCGACCAGCGCCGGCAGCGCGGCGGCGAAGCGCAGCGCGCGCTCGACGGCCTCGGCGGTCATCGGGCCCAGCGGAGCGACCCGGGCGGGGTCGGCCAAAAAGACGAGGCCCAGCGGCAAGCCGAAGCGGTCCTCCACCGCCGCGGCGGCGATGCGCAGGCTGTCGGGGGCCGCGGCGTCCACCGTGAAGCAGCGCAGCCCCGCCGCGACCGCCGGCCCGTCGGCCGGGACCACCAAGGCCTGCTTGCGGGCTTGAAGGGCCGCGTGGAGGGCGATGGCCGCCGGTCCGGCCGGCCAGGGGCTCCACCAGACGGCCTCGGTGTCCGGCCGCCCGTCTCGGTCGCGCATTTTGTCCCCCAGGGCCCCGCCCGCCCGCCGCCGCCCCGCGCTACTTTCGCCCTTCGCGACCCGGCGGCGCCCAGCCATAACCGACCCACCGGCCGCCTCCCCTTCAATTCCCCGCGCTGCCCCCCGTCCTCAGCAAGGAGCCCACCCATGACCACCCCGACGCGCATCAGCCTGCTCTCGTTCTTCTTCCTGGCCGCGGCCTGCGACGGCGGCGCCGATCCCTGCGCGGACTACATCGAGTACGTCTGCGACTGCTCGGACCAAGCCGCTTGCGACGAGGCGACCAACACCTACAGCGACGCCGACAGCAAGCTCCAAGACCAGTGCCAGTCGGCGATCGAGGACTACGAGACGGCCGACGAAGAGGCCGGCACCGAGTGCTCGACCCTCGGCGACACCGGGGCCTGAGCCCCCGCCCGGCCGCCCCGCGCCGTCAGCGGAGGGGCGGAAGCCCAGGGAGCTCCGGCGCCTCGTAGGGACGCTCGGGGCCGAGCCCCTGCTTGCGGCGCAGCGCGATGATCACCGCCGCGGTGAGGATCATCGCCGCCGCGACGATCTGCGAGGTGGACACGCTGATCGGGCCCAGCGAATGCACGCCGCGAACGGTGTCCCCGCGCAGCTGCTCGTTGAAGGTGCGGGCGATGGCGTAGCCGATGAGCATCAGCGCGAGCACCTGCCCATCCCAGCGCCGAAACCGCGACCAGACCACCGAGAGCAGCGTAAATAACGTCAATCCGGTGGTGATCTCAAAGAGCTGGGTGGGGTAGAGCGGCCGGTCGAGGATGCGCCCCACGCCCAAGCCATTGAAGATCAACGCGACCCACGGGAAGCCCTCGACCCGGTGCACCGCGCCCCCGGC
>CANHON010000318.1 GCA_947462115.1 Deltaproteobacteria bacterium
CAACGCGCCCGGCGGCTTCCACTCCTGGCACGTGGAGTGCGCCTCGGTGGTCGCTTCAGTGCTGGCCGAGGTCCTCAGCGAGCTGCCCGAGGCCGAGAGCGCCGCGCTGCACGCTTGATCGGCGGCGGGCTCAGCCGCGCCCGTCGATGATCTCCACCTTCATCATGTTGGTGGCCCCGCGCATCGGCACGCGGCCGGCGAGCAGCACCACCTCCTCGCCGTGCGTCACCCAGCCCGCCTCCAGCAGGGCCCGCTCGCCCGCGGCGATGAGGTCGTCGGTGCCGGCGATGACCGGCAGGGTCACGGCGCGCACGCCCCAGGCCAAGGCGAGGCGGTCGGCCACGGTGTGATCGTGGGTGATGGCGAAGACGCCGCGGCGGGGCCGGCTTTTGCTCGCCTTGATGGCGGTGGCGCCGGTCCAGGTGAACACCACCATCGGCCGCTCCACCTCGCGCACCGCGTAGCAAGCGGCGCGCAGCACGGTGCCTTCGGCGAGGCTGCCGCCGGGCAGGTGCCGCAGATCCGGCTGGCGCAGGTAGGCGCTGGCCTCGATCTCGGTGGCGATGCGGTCCATGACCTCGACCGCCTCGATCGGGTACATGCCCGAAGCCGTCTCGCCCGAGAGCATGAGCGCGTCGGTGCCGTCGATGATGGCGTTGGCCACGTCGGTGATCTCGGCGCGGGTGGGGCGCGGGTTGCGCTCCATGCTGTCGAGCATCTGGGTGGCGGTGATGACCAGCACCCCGGCGCGGTTCGACTTCTCGATCAACATCTTCTGGACGCCGGGCACCTGCTCCAGCGGGATCTCCACGCCGAGATCGCCGCGGGCCACCATGATGCCCTGCACCACCTCGAGGATCTCGTCGATGTTGGCGACGCCCTGCGGCTTCTCGATCTTGGCGACGATGGGCACCTGCCCGGCCCCGAGGCGCTCCAGCTCGGCCCGGAGCTGCAGCACGTCGGCGGCGCTGCGGGCGAAGCTCAGCGCCACATAGTCGGCGCCGGCCTCCACCCCGACCGCCACGTCGGCGATGTCCTTCTCGGTGAGGGCCGGGGCGTTGATGCGGGTCTGGGGCAGGTTGATGCCCTTGTTGCTGCCGAGCAGGCCGCCCACGTCGATGCGGATGTCCACCTCGTCGGGCTGGCCGGGGATCTGGCGCACCGCCGCCACCGTGCCGAGCAGGGCGCCGTCGGCGAACAGGACCGGCTCGCCCGCGGCCACGTCGAGGGACATGCGGGTCCAGGTGGTGCCGACACGGAAGGTTCGGCCCTCGGTGGGCACGGGCTCGCCCACGAGGTCCAGCGCCATCACCACCCGGAGGATGTCGCCCTTCTCCAGGGGCAGCGGGGCGCTCACCTTGCCGGTGCGGATCTTCGGGCCCTGAAGGTCGAGCAGGATGCCGATGTTCTGGCCCGCGGCGGTGGCGGCGCGCCGGATGCGGGCCACGTCGCCCCGGATGGCCTCGGCGCTGGCGTGGCTGCAATTGATGCGGCAGACGTTGACCCCGGCGCGGATCAGCGCGGTGAGCACCTCGGGGCTGCGGCTGGCCGGCCCGATGGTCGCCACGATGCGGGTGTGGCGGGGGATGGGGCGCAGGGCAGGGGGCGGCGGGGTCGGCATGGGGGCTCCCAGGGCTTTGCGCCCCCCCTATCGAGGGCCGCGGGCCTTGGGTGCCCCGCTTCAGCTCAAGCGCGGGGCCTTGGGTCCGCAGCAGGGCGCGGAGGCCCCCATGCCTGTGCCCCTTCTCGCCCTGCTCGCCACCCGCGGGCCCTCGCGTCGGCCGCGGCGCGCCCAGCGCGGCGCCACCGTGCTGATCGTGGCCTTGATGCTCACGACCTTGCTCACCTTCGTGTCGATGGCGGTGGACTTCACCTACCTCATCATGCAGCGGCAGCGGGCCCAGAACGCCGCCGACGCCGCTGCGCACGCCGGGATGATCGTGTTCACCCGCGAGGCCGGCGACGTCGATCGGGTGGAGGCCACGGCCCGGGCGATGCTCGACCGCAACGGCTTCCCCGACGGCGAGGTGGAGATCGGCGCCTATGACTTCGACACCTACAGCTACAGCGCGGCCGGCAGGCGCGAGAACGCCGTCTCCGTAACCATTCCCGAGGAGGACGTGCTCCAGAGCGAGCTGTTCTTGGCGCCCCGCCTCGGGCTCGGGCTGCGCTCCCGCGGCGGCGACCTGCGGGCGGTCTCGGCCATCCAGCCGCGCGAGCTGCTGTTCGTGCTCGACCAGAGCTGCTCGATGTCCAGCGGCGCCAAGATCGCCAGCGCCAAGGAGGGCGCCTTGCTCGCGCTCACCGCCCTGCGCGACACCGACCCCAACGGCCAAGATCAGGTCGGCTTCGTCGGCTTCGGCGACTCGGCCACCCTGCACACGCCGCTGACCAACCTGCACGCGAGCTACGGCGCCTTGCAGGCCGAGTGGGATCGCGAGATCTGCCTCTGCACGCTCGATCCCTACGTGAAGTACTTCGCCGCCGGCGCCGGGCAGAACCAAGACACCGTCCAGGCCTGGGATCTGAACAGCTGGACGGCCATCAACGCCCACGAGTCCGAGCACCCGCTGGCCTCCGGCGACAGCCACTACGCGAAGTGGGGCGCGGCCACGCTCACCTACAAGTGCTGCGAGCCCCACTGCGATGCGGCCCTCGAGGCGGCCAACCCGCGCACCACCGACGCCAACTTCATGGCCTGGCTCAACACCTACGGGCACGGAAACGGCGTGCTGTGGGGCCTTCAGGTCGCGGCCCAGGAGTTCGACGACAACGGCCTCGGCGGCGCCCACCGCATGATCATCGTGCTCGGCGACGGCGCGGACTTCTGCCCCGGCGGGGCCAGCAACGCGCGGATGGGCGCGCCCTGCAACACCGGCGGCGACCTCATCGCCGCCACGCAGGCCTACGCCCAGCAGATGTGGGAGGACCAGCACGTGCACATCTATCCGGTTTATTACGGAACATCCGGTGCAACCATGGACTACTACCGCAGCCTCGCCACCGGCCAAGGCGAGATGTTCAACCCCCGGACCCCTGCCGAGCTGGAGGCGGTCTTCGCCGAGATCGTGTACCGCTCGCAGATCGTGCTGGTGCCCTGATGCGGATGCTCCTGCTCCTGCTCCTGCTCGCCGCCTGCGGTGAGGTCGATGTCGAAAATACCCCGCAGGAGGCCGTCGCCGACGAGGCGCCCGCGTCTCCGTCCGCCACCGCCCCGCTGGTCGAGGCCGCCGCGCCCGCCGCCGCCGCCACGGTGACGGTGACGGTGAGCGGGGAGCTGCGCTGCGCGGACCACGCCGGGCCCTTCGTGGTGGAGGGCTACCGGGTGCCCTCGGGCCTGCAGCGGGGCACCGACGAGCCCGCCGCGCCCGTCGAGGTGAGCCGCGTCGAGATCACCGAGGGGGTGGCCTTCTCCATCGAGATGCCGCCGGGCCCCCGCCGCCGGGTGCTGGCCCGCCTGGGCGAGCGCGCGGCCTACCCCGCCCGCGGGGCCCAGCCCTGGGACATCACCACACCGATCGTCGGCTTGGTGCTGGACTGCGGCGTCGGCGTCGAGGGGCTGCCGGAGGTGCGGCCCAACCGCCACGTGCGCCCGCAGGCCAGCGGGGAGAGCTGGGTGACCGAGCGGGGCGGCGGATCGGGCGGCCTCCACAAGATCGACGGCTACAACGCCGATCTCGCCGAGGGGGCCCTCCGCGCCCGCTACAAGGACCGGCTGAGCGAGCAGGAGCTGGCCGTGCTGATGCCCCTGCTGGTGCAGTCCGGCCAAGACCCCCGGGCCACCGACGCTTTGGTGGACTCGGTGGTCGGCGGCCGCCAAGCCGGGGGCGCGGGGCCGAAGATCGGCAGCCGGGGGCGCAAGTGAGCCGGACGCGCCGGTCGGGCCGGCGTGGCGTCTCGCACCTGGAGTTCGCGCTCATCTTGCCGGTGCTGCTCACCATTTTGGTCGGCATCATGGAGTTCGGCTGGGTCTTCTTTCAGCGCACGGCGGTGCAGGAGTCGATGCGCCAGGGCTGCCGCTACGGCGCCACCCTCGACCCGGCGGTGGACGACATTGACGGCGAGGTCGAAGCTTTGACGCTCACGGCCCTCGGCGGCCTCGGGGTGCGCTGCGACGCCGGCGACTGCGTGATCTCGGCCGAGGTCGAGGGCGCCTTCCCCACCCAGCGGCTGCGCTGCTTGGCCAGCGTGCGGCACCGCGCCTTCGTCAACCTGCTGCCGATGCCCGAGCGCCTGAGCTCCGGCTACCTCTACTACTTGGAGGTCCAGTGACCGCTTCCCGCCCACGTCGCTCGGGGCGCCGCGGCGCCGAGATCATCGAGTTCGCGCTGATCTTGCCGCTGCTGCTCACCATGCTGCTCGGCATCATCGAGTACGGCCTGATGTTCTCCCAGATGCTGTCGGTGCAGAGCGCCACCCGCGACGCCGCCCGCTGGGCCGCCACGCCGGGCGTGCCCTTCGATGAGGCCGAAGAGCAGGCCATTCTGCAGCTGCGCGAAGGGCTGGAGCTCCAGGGCCTGTCCTGCACCGAGGCCCAGCAGTCCGCCGGCGAGTGTGAGCTGGACGCCACCCTCGATCTGGTCGAGGGCTACACGGTGGTCGTGGTTCAGACCCGGCTCGACTACACCTCGGCGGCCGCGGGCCTGCTGCCGGTGCCCGACCAGCTCGCCTCCAGCAGCGCCTTCATGCTCAACAACCAGCCCCCGGTCGTCCCGCCTTAGGCGGCTTCAGGCGATCGGTCGGCGAGCTTGACGTGCTGCAGGGCGCTTTGGCCTCATCGGGAATATTTTTGTCGATCGCGGCGGCCGGTTCCACGGCGGCGATCGGGGGCCCGCGCCCACGGGGAGCCGATCCCGAGCGCGGGGCTGGATCCGTCGAGGACCGCGATCGGGGGGCACGATCATGGCCCACTGGTGGGGATCTCCAGGGAGGGGGCTTGCGTGGAACATCGATGCTTCCACGGATGATTGACGCGTCAACGGAAAGGGCCTAAGGTGATCGGGCTGGACGGGGAGGGCGTTCGCTGGCTGACAAGCCGCAGCCCCTCCCAGCTTGAGTCTGGGGGGCGGCGCAGCCCCCGCGGGCGTGCAAGCGCGGCCTGCCACGCCCCGCGCGCCCGCCACGGGCGGCGCTCCCCTTGATCGCACCTTGATCGTGCCCGTCCGCCCGCTTGGGCCATCGGAGTCCTGCGCATGTCCGTCGCATCGCCCAAGAGCCGTGAGCGCGTCGCTCGTAACTTCATCAAGTCCTACGGCCGGACCAAGTTCCGCCGCTTGCTGGAGGCCCTGGCGATCGGCGAGAGCGGGCAGACCATCGCCAATGAGTTCGATGTCAGCCGCGAGCGCGTCCGCCAGTGGAAGAACACCTTCGGCGAGGTGATCACCCACTACCGCATCTACCCCGAGGTCGATCGCATCCTCCGCGAGCGGGATCGGCGCCTCGCCTGAGCCC
>CANHON010000319.1 GCA_947462115.1 Deltaproteobacteria bacterium
GGCCTTCGCCGCTGGCTTGGCCTTGGCCACCGCGGCGGCGCTCCCGGTGGTGCTCCACGTGGTCGGCGCCCACGACGAGGCGCTGGCCACGCTCGGCCCGCAGCCGCGGCGCGGGATGGTGCACAGCTTCTCCGGCAGCGCCGAGCAGGTGCGGCGCTACCTGTCGCTGGGCTTCTTCCTCAGCTTTGGCGGTCCGCTCACCTACGGCCCCTCGAAGAAGCGGGAGGCCGCGCTGCGGGCGACCCCGATCGACCGACTGCTCATCGAGACCGACGCCCCCGACCAAGCCCCGCGGCCGACCGAGGGCGGCCCCCGTCCCACCCACGGCCGACCGTCGATGCTCGCCGCCGTGGCGCGGGCGGCGGCTTCGGTCCGGGGCGAGGACCCGGCCCTGCTGTGGGCGCAGGTCGGAGAGAACGCCCGCCGGCTCTTCGCTCTGGAGGACGGCGCCGCCGCGCCCTGGGGAGGATAGGGGCGCGCCCACCGGAGCGAACCATGAACCACCCCGACCCCGCCGTTCACGCCCCCGAGGAGGGTGGCGCCACCCCCGCCGAGCGGCGCCGCAGCCTCCACCGCCGCTTCGACCGCATCGGCCGTCTGTTCGGCGATGACGCGATGGACCGGCTTTTCGGCAGCCACGTCGTGGTCATCGGGCTCGGCGGCGTGGGCAGCTTCGCGGCCGAGTCGCTGTGCCGGAGCGGCGTCGGGCGGATCACCCTCATCGACTTCGACCTGGTCTGCGTGACCAACGTCAACCGGCAGCTTCAGGCGATGCGGGGCACGGTGGGTCGGCCCAAGGCCAGCGTGCTCGCCGAGCGGCTCCGGCTCATCAACCCCGCGGCCGAGATCAAGGCCGTGCCGCTGTTCTACGAAGCCCGGCTCGCCGACAAGCTGCTGGAGGGCGCTGACTTCGTCGTCGACGCCATCGACAACCTCACCGCCAAGGCCCACCTGTTGGCCACCTGCCGGGCGCGGGGCATCCCAGTGGTGTGCTCGACCGGGGCGAGCGGCCGGATGGATCCGACTCAGATCCAGATCTCAGACCTCGCCGACACCCGGGTGGACCCCCTGGCCCACGCGCTCCGCAAGATCCTGCGCCAGAAGCATGATCTTCCCCGCAAGGGCCCGATGGGCATCCAGGCGGTCTACAGCGCCGAGACGATGAGCGAGCCGGTGGAGCTGCACTACGACAAGGGCGAGGGCTTCTCCTGTGTCTGCCCCAACGGCGACAACCACCACCACAGCTGCGAAGAGCGGCACGTGATCTGGGGGACCGCGAGCTTTGTGACCGGGGCCTTCGGCCTCGCCTGCGCGAGCGTCGTGGTGCGCGCCTTGGTGGCCGCCCCGCAGGCTCAGCCGAGCACCCTCCAGGCTCCGGGCTCGGACGGCGGGTAGTCCCCGCGAACGACGAGGTGAAACAGCAGACCGACGTTGTTCTCGACATGTCGGTCGGTGAGGGCCGCGCCGATGATGGCCAGCGGCAGCACCGCCACCGACCGGTCGGGCTTGACCACCGCCAAGGTCTCGTAGGGCTCGGGCTCATCCGCACCGAAGGTGGCGATGACCAGCCCCCAGCCGGTCCGGCGGGCGAGCTCGTCGGCCCACAGGGCCCCCAGCGCGGCGGCGATCTCCTCCAGCGGCAGCAGCTCGCTGAGCTGGGCCCCGTTTCGCGCGGCGTCGATGGCGGTGTCCACCGCGAAGACTAGGGCCTCGGGCGGGAGCTCTTCACCCAGCCCGAGCTCCGGCGGGAGGGGCACGAGCTCCAAAGCAGTGAGCAGGAGGGCCTCCAGCTCTTGCTCTTCGTCGATGGTCAGCGGCCGTTCCGTGGGCATGGGCGCTCAGCCGCAGCTCAGCCCGACGGCGTAGTTGTCGGTCTCGCCCTCGGGGCCGTCCACCACGATGAGGTAGCGCGAGGGCTCGTTGTTCCAGATGGTGATGCTGCCGCCGCCGCGGCCGACCGCGCCCTCACACTCGTTCACCGGGTAGTCGTCGCGGACGCAGCCGTCCTCCCACCGCATGACGAACAGATCGAGGTCGCCGCAGGGGCTCGACAGCGAGACCTCCACGTCGCCGGTGCCGGGGTGCCGAAACTCGAACATGCGCTCGGGGCCGAGGTAGCTGCCGAAGCCGACCACCTGGCAGGCCCAAAAGCTGGAGTAGTTGCTGCCGTCGAGGGCCGCGTCACCGCCGAGGTTGCTGGCGAAGACCGTGTCCCCGCAGCCCAAGGTCTCGCTCACACAGGTGGCGGCGTCCAGGCTGTAGTCCGCGTCGCAATCGACGTCCGCGTCACCACCGCCGGAGCCGCCGCCGTCACCGCCGTCCGACCCGCCGAAGCCGTCGCCGCTGCTCCCGTCGTCGCCGTCGGCCCCGGAGTCCTTGCTGCCTTCACAGGCCACAAGGCAGATCAACGCGATGCCGATCAAGGACCTCGCTCTCGCTCTCGCTCTCGCTCTCGCTCTCGCTCTCGCGCTCACTCGCACTCCACCCGCAGCCCGAAGTTCGCCGCGGCGCCCGAGGGGCTGTCCACGGTGATGAGGTAGTGCGTGTCGCGGGTGGTGTCAGCCTCCACCGCGACCACCCCGCCGGCCCGCCCGTCGTCGATCTCGCACTCCCACACGTTGTTCCCAACGTCGGGGCAGTAGCCTTCGGTCTCCCAGAACTCCCACCGGAACGCGAAGACGTCCAGCTCGCCGCAGGGGCCCTCCAGCGTGATGGTGGCGCGCTGCGCGGCCGGCACCGACAAGGAGTAGGTGCGCTCGGGGCCGGTGTAGTCGCCAGCAGGCGAGGGCGTGCAGTACCAGGCGACGTAGTCGTGGTGGTCCATCAGGGTGGCGCCGCCGTCGGTCGTGGCGAAGACTTCGTCCCCGCAGCGCAGCTCACGGCTCACGCACTCGTCGATGCCCGCCGAGGCCGGGTAGGCGCCGGCGGTGCAGTCGACCTCCATGGCGTCGCTGCCGCCGGTGTCGGCCGCGCCGGTGTCCCCGACGCCGGAGTCGGTGTCGGTGTCGGCGTCCGCGTCGGCATCGGCGTCTGCGTCGGCGTCCGCGTCGGTCTCGTCGATGACCACCGCCCCGTCGTCGCCGCCGCCCGAGGGGCTCGTGCCGAAGCCGCCGGAGTCATAGGTCTTCTCGAAGATGCTGCAGGCCGGCGCGAGCACGACCGTCAGCAGGGACGCGAGCAGAGGCGCGGGCAGCGCCCCAGACCGCAGCCCCGGTTGTTTATGCAGACAAGGCATACGGTCGGACCTCCCGTTCTCTCCCGCAGGGTAGCCCAAGCCGAGGCCTCCCGCGAACCAAAGGGCGCGCTCAACCGAGCGCAGACGCGGCCGGCTCCCCGCTGGAGCTGCCGTGGCCACCGTCCATGGCCGACATGCCCGCCTGGACCAGCGCGGCGTAGCGCCCGCCCTCGGCCATCAGCTCCGCGTGGCTGCCGAACTCGACGACCCGCCCCTCGTGCATGACGGCGATGCGGTCGGCGCGCTGCACGGTCGAGAGCCGGTGCGCGACGATGAGGACCGTGCGCCCGACCAGCAGCTCGCCGATCGCGGCCTGCACCAAGGACTCGGTGAGCGAGTCCACGCTGGCGGTCGCCTCGTCCAAGATCACGAGCACTGGGTCGTGGGCGAGGGCGCGGGCGAAGGTGAGGAGCTGCCCCTGGCCCACGCTGAGGTCCGCACCCCGGTCGCGCAGCACGTGATCCCAGCCCAAGCGCTCGATGAAGGGCAGCGCGTTCGCGGCGCGGGCCGCGGCGATCCGCCCCTCGACGGTGATCCCGGGGTTGCCGAGGTCCACGTTGAAGCCCATGCTCTGCGCGAAGACCTGAACGTCCTGCCGCACCGCCACGAGCTGCCGGCGGAGCGCGCTGGTGCGCAGGGTGGCGAGCTCGACCCCATCGACCAGCACGCTGCCTTGGTAGCCCTCGTAGCTCCGGTCGAGCACCCGCATCAGGGTGGTCTTGCCGGAGCCGGTCGCGCCGACCACCGCCACCGACTGCCCGGCCTCGACCCGCAAGTTCACGCCCTTGAGCACCTCCGGCTGGTCTGGCCGGTACCGGAAGTGCACGTCGCGCAGCTCCAGCGCGCCCGAGAGCCGCCCCGGCTCCACCGCGCCCTCCGGGACCTTGTCGTCGGTGTCCAGCAGCCAGAAGAGGCGCGCGAGCGAGGTCGCCGCCCGCTGGAGGATCGTGACCTTGCCCGAGAGCTCCCGCAGCGGCCGGAACAGGCGGTCGAGGTAGTCCATAAAGGCGACGAGCAGGCCGACGGTGAGCGGGTCGGCCTCCACGGGTAGGCCGAGGGAGGAGAGCAGGCCCGCCGCGAGGCCGGTCCCCCACCACAGGACCACCGCCACGAAGATCCGGCTGGCGCCATCGACCACGGCGAACATGCCGGCGTCGTACCAGTTGGCCGTCTTGCTGGCCTCGGCGAAGCGCAGGTTGCGAGCGGCGAAGGCGCGAGAGGCGTGGTCCTGGGCGCCCTGGAGCTGCACCACCGAGACGCCGTCCACCCGCTCCGCCAAGAAGGCGTTCAGATCGGCCTGTGCTTCGCGAACGACGACGAACAGGACCTTCAGGCGACGGCGCATCCACTCGATGCTGCCGAGCAACGGCGGGGCCAGCAGCAGCAGCAGCAGGCACAGCCGCCAGTCGAGGTACAGCATCGTGGCGGAGATGCCCACGATCATCAGCACATCGAGCACGATGGAGACCACGCCCGATGCGATGCTCTCGCCGAGCGCCTCCACGTCGTTGGTGACGCGGGTGAGCAGGCGGCCTGCGGGCTGGCCGTCGAAGAAGCGCTGCGACAGGCTCAGCGCGTGCTTGAACAGCGCGACCCGCATGCGCAAAATGGCGCGCTCGCCGCCATAGGAGAGGGCGAGGCTGTAGCCGGCTTCGGCGAGGTAGGCGCCGATGACCGTCAGCAGGTACTTCAGGGAGACCGCTCCCAGCCCCTCGAGCTGCATCGGCACGAGGTGACCGTCGATGGCCTCCTTGAGCAGCAGCGGCTGGCTGAGGCTCAGGGCGGCGATGGCGGGGGTGAGCACCACGGCGAGCAGGAGGGTCCAGGCGTCTGGCCGCACAAAGGGCCAGAGGCGGGCGATCAGGCGGAGCTCCGAGCCCTGGTCGATGCGATCTTCAGCGGCGCTCATGCGGGCTCCCGGTCGAGCACGGCCTGCGGGCGCTGGGCCAGCCAGGCGTCGCGGAAGGGCCCTGGCCGCTCCCGCAAGGCGGCCGGCTCCCCCTGATCGACCAGGCGCCCTTCATCGAGCACCAGCACCAGGTCCGCGTGCATCACAGCGCTCACGCGGTGGCTGACGATGAAGGTGGTCGGCCTGCCGCCCCCTTCCCCGAGGCCCGACAAGGAGGAGACGAGCTGGGCCTCGGTGGCGTGATCGACGGCGCTGAGCACATCGTCGAGCAACAGCAGGCCGCTGCGGCGGTACAGCGCCCGCGCCA
>CANHON010000320.1 GCA_947462115.1 Deltaproteobacteria bacterium
CGAGCAGCCCCGCGTGGGGGGCCCCCGCCGGCGCGCGCTCGGTCAAGGAGTTGGCGTGGACCGCCGCGCCGATGGCCACCACCTCTTCGGGGTGAACGGTGCGCGAGGGCTCCTTTTGAAACAGCGAGCCGATGGCCTCCCGCACCCGGGGCATGCGGGTCTGGCCGCCGACCAGGATGACCTCGTCCACCTGGTTGATGCGCAGCCCGGCGTCGCGGACCGCCGATTTGGTGATCTCCAGGGTGTTTTGGATGAGATCTTCGACGAGGCCTTCGAGCGCGAGGCGGGTGAGCGTGGCCTCGAGGTTGTCGGCCATCGTGATGCGCGGGATCAGCACGCTGGTGCGGTCGGTGAAGCTGAGCTCACACTTGGCCCGCTCGCCGGCGTCCTTGACCCGCTGGAGGGCGCCGGAGTCCGCGCGCAGATCGACGCCGGTGTCGCTGGCGAACTGGTCGACCAGGTGCTCCACGACCCGCTGGTCGAAGTCTTCGCCGCCGAGGTGGGTCTCGCCGCTGGTGGAGAGCACCTCGTAGACGCCATGGCTGAGGCGCAGCACCGACACGTCGAAGGTGCCGCCGCCGAGGTCATAGACGACGATCGTGCGCTCAATGTCGCGCCGGTGGCCATAGGCCAGCGCCGCCGCGGTCGGCTCGTTGAGCAGGCGCTCGCAGCGAAGCCCGGCCTTCTTGGCGGCCTCAAAGGTCGCGGCCCGCTGGGCGTGGTTGAAGTAGGCCGGCACGGTGATGACGGCCTCGTCCACCGGCTCGCCCAAGGTGCGCTCGGCGGTGGTCTTGGCGACATCGAGGATGAGCGCGCTGATCTCGACGGGCGTGTACCAGAGCTCGCCCATCTTGAGCTTGCAGGTGCCGTCCTCGGCCGCGGCGATGGGAAAGCTGACCAAGCGCTTGATCTGCTGCACTTCTGGGCTGTCGAACCGCCGACCCATCAGGCGCTTGACCGCGTAGACCGTGCGGTCCGGCTTGGTGACGATGAGGTTCTTGGCGGCCTGCCCGACGATGAACTGGAGCTCTCCGGACTTACTCGCCTTGACCGAGACGCAGGAAGGGAGGACCTTGTAGCCCTTCTCGTCTTCGAGCACGCGCGGGCGACCGTCGACGAGCACCGCCACGGCGGTGTTGGTGGTGCCGAGGTCAATGCCGATGGCCTTGCCCATGCTGTCCTCTCCATGCACGAAGACGGGGTGGTTGTGCGGGTCCATTTTGGGGGGCTGGACGGCGCGGCGCGGCTGTGGGCGTCGAACCCCCAGTCTGCAGCGCAGGCGGGGGCACGTCGTGCCGCGGCGGAGCCTACCAGAGCGCCGGCCCGCCGTGGGCGCTCCGCGGACGGCCGTTGAGAGTGGCGTGGTTGAGGGTGGAATGGACCACCCCGCTCCTCCGGCGCCCTTCGGCGGACTGGGGCGTCGGCGCGCCGCGGGCGGACGGCGACCCAAGCCCCCGCGCTCAGGTCCCCGGGGCTGAGCCGAAAAGGGGCAGCTGCACGCGCTCCGGCTCGACCTGCGGCAGGATGGGGTAGCGCAGCGAGAAGCAGGCGTCGCACAGCGTCGGCGCCGCGGCCCCCTCGACCGCGTGCAGGCCCTCGAGGCTCAAGAAGGCGAGCGAGTCGGCCCCGAGGAAGTGCCGCGCGCCCTCGATCGAGCCGCGGTTCACCCACAGCGCGTCGGGCGGCGGGGTGTCCACGCCGTAGAAGCAGGGGCCCACGACCGGCGGCGCCGCCACCCGCACGTGCACGGCCGCGGCCCCGGCCTCGCGAAGCAGCTCGACGAGCCGGCGGCAGGTCTCGCCCCGGACGAGGCTCGCGTCCACCAGGGCCACCCGGCGCCCCAGCACGAGGCTGCGCACCACGCTGAAGCCCGGGTTGGGGGCGGTGCTTCGGCCACGGGCGCCCGCACGGACCGGCGCGATCTCCGCGAGCCGCCGCAGGCCGAGCTCCAGCGGTGCGCCGCTCTGGGCCGCGAAGCCGAGGGCCGCGAGCTCACCAGACTCCGGCACTGGCAGCACCAGATCAGCGTCCGCTGGCTGCTCTTGAGCCAGCCGCTCCCCGAAGCGTCGCCGCAGCCCGTAGACCCCCTGGCCGAAGACCACCGAGTCGGCGCGGGCGAGGCGGAGGTGCTCGAAGGTGCAGCCGCGGCGGGGCGCCTCGGGCCAGGGCCGCAGCGAGCGAGCGCCGCCGCGATCGACGAGGATCACCTCGCCGGGCAGCACCTCGCGGAGCTGATCGGCGCCGACCTGCTCCAGGGCGCAGCTCTCGCTGGCGACGACCCAGGCGGGGCCCCGGCGCCCGATCATTAGGGGGCGAAACCCCATGGGATCGCGCACCACCACCATCTTGTCGGCGGTCAGCAGCAAGAGGCAGTGGGCGCCCTCCACCTTGTAGAGGGCGTCGATGAGGCGGTTGGTGAAGGTGCTCTGGCCGCTGGTGGCGAGCAGGTGCAGGATCACCTCGGTGTCGCTGTTCGTGGAGAACAGGCTGCCCTTCGCCTCGAGCCCCTGGCGCAGCCGCGCTCCGTTGAGCAGCTGCCCGTTGTGCGCGATGGCCAGCGCGCCGTCGCGGTCGTTGACAACAAAGGGCTGCACGTTGTTCAGCTCGGCGTTGGCCTCCCGGGCGTAGCGCACGTGCCCGATGGCCGCGGCCCCGTCGAGGCCATGGACCGCCGCGCTCGGCAAGGCCGCCTCGACCCGCCCGAGGCCGCGGTGCGACCGCGCTTTGCCCTCGTCGAAGCTGACGATCCCGGCGCCGTGCTCGCCGCGGTGCTGCAAGGCCCCGAGGCCGATGGCGCAGAGCTGGGCGGCGGCTGGGTCTCCCCAGACCCCGAAGACCCCGCACTCTTCAGTTGGCTCGGTCGTCATCGTCGCTCCACCGCTCCAGCGCTGCATTGGCGCGGCGGGGCGGCCTGGACCGGCCCCGCTCGAACCCACCCCTCCGCGCCTGGCCCTGCCGCGGGCGCGGCGCCATAACGGGGCCGAGGGGGCGCCGCGGGCCCCCGGCGGTCGGCCGCCTCAGCTCCGCCGGTAGGGGTCGAAGGGCGCCCCTTGGCTCGGGACCTTCGGGGCCGCTTCCGGCGGCCTCTCGGACCTGGGGGCGTCGCCGCTCGACCTGCGCTCGGCGGCCTGCCGGCTGGCGGCCTCGGCTTCAGCGCGCTCAGCGCGCTCTTTTCGATCGATGACCGGCGGGAGCACCTCGCCGGGTCCCGGCGTCCAGAAGCCGGCGTCGGCGGGGCTGCGCGGCGCCTCCTCCGGCTCGGCGGCGCGGGTGGGCCAAACAAAGCCCGGCGGCATCGGGAACAGCGCGCTGGTGCGCTCGACCCTGGCCGCGGCCTCGTGTTCGGCGGGCGCCGGCCGACGGCGGATCCACAGCCACTGGCCGACCCCTGCGCCGACGAGCCCGAAGATCCCGAGCATCGGCACGCCCCCAGCGGCGGCCAGCAGCCACAGACCGAGGCAGAGCAGCAGGCTGGCCGCCCGGGCCGGCTCTTGGGTCCAAGCCCAGGGGCCGGTCATCGGGCGCCACCCCAGCGCGGCGTCGATGGGGCGGGCGTGCCGGGCGAGCCGCACGAGGCGGTGCTCGGCGACGGCGGCGCCGGAAACCAAAATGGCGCCAGCGAGGTCCAAGACACCCAAGGGGAACGGCACACCGTTGAGGATGAGGTCCTGCGCCGGCAGCGTCAGCAAGCTCACCCGGAGCGCTTTGGCGCCGATCTCTCCGTCCTTTGGTGCGGGCCGCGCGCCCTCAGGCTCGGTGGTCACGAGCAGCAGGCGCCCGAGCGACCAGACCGTGAGGAGCAGGGCCACGGCCACGGGTCGGAGCCCGCCCCCGTCCGACCGCGGCAAGGAGGCCCAGGCCAGCGCGGCCGGCAGCGCGGCCTCTGCCAGACGGAGCGCCCGACCGGCCTTCGTTGGCGCGCGCAGCGTGAAGCCGATCGCGACGCCGACGGCGATCCCAAGCAGGACGAGGTTGATCAGCATGGGCCTGGCTCCGCGTCGAGCGCCCAGAGGTGGTCGGGCGCGCACAGCGGCCGCACGAGGCGCGCGAGGGCCGCGGTCCGCTCTAGCGCGCGGCGAAGCGGCCCCGCCCAGGGCTCCGCGTCGGCCCGGGCGAGGCCGGCCCGCGCCAGGGGGGTCGCCGGATCGTCCAGGTCGGCCATCGGGTCCGGGCCCAGGGCTTCGTAGTAGGGCCGCCAGTCGGTGGTCACGGCGAAGAAGCGCCGCAGCCCCACCCGATCGGCCAGGGTGGCCTGCAGGCGGTGGGTGGCGTGCTCGCGGACGAGGTGGCGATCGTCGATGTTCTCGAGCCCAAAGTCCGGCAGGGCCAGCGCGGCCTCCCCCTCCACCAGCGCGTGGCACATCTCGTGAAAGATGAGCTGGCCGAGGCTGTCATCGGCGTCGAGCCCCGCCGGCTCGCTGAGCGTCAGGGTCCCGCGGCCGTCCCAGCTCGCGTAGACCTCCGCGCTGCGCGCCACCTGCCAGCCCAGCTCTGCGGCCGCCGCCCGCCAGATGAGGCTCAGCGGGTCCTCGTAGCGGTGCATCACGGTCCGGGGTGGGGGCCCCTGGCGCCCAGGCTCGGCGGTGTCGGCGAATTGCATCGGCTTGCTCCGCGGCCAGACGAATCGATGACCGGATGTGACATATGCGCCCTAAGACGCCAAAAAGGCTCGCTGGAGCGGTTTCTCACTCGGCCGACGGGGCCGCTGGGCTGGCTTGGTCAAGAAGCTGACAAGTCCCCGCGGAACGAGAGTCTTGCCGAGAGCGCAGCCGATCAAGGTAGTATGGGGCCACCCGGAGCCGAAGCCCCGAAGTGGTCCCCCGATGAGGGATCCGCGAATCGGGGCGCCTCCGCAAGTTTATCGCGCGCTCGTCTGATCGAGCGCGCCCCAGAAAAGCCCCCCCCTCCTCGCCTTCACGCTGGAGTCACGCCATGCGCCTTCGCCCCCTCTTGTCGTCGCTCCTCTTGTCGGCCAGCTTGGCGGTCACCTTGACGGCCTGTGCAGGCGGCGATGGCCCCTCCGACGCGGGCACCGACGCCGACGCCGATGGCTACACCGCCGACGTGGACTGCGACGACAACGACACCCGGGTGAACCCTGGCGCCGAGGAGCTGTGCGACGGCCTCGACAACGACTGCGACGGCGAGATCGACCCTGGCCTGCTGCTGGACGCCTGGGCCGACCGCGACGGTGACGGCTTTGGCGACGCCGCGGCCTTCATCGCTGTGTGCACCCTCGACGCCACCCTCGCCGACAATGACCTCGACTGCGACGACGCCGAGCCCGGCGCCTTCCCCGGCGCTCCGGAGGTCTGTGACGGCATCGACAACAACTGCGACGCCGCGGTCGATGAGGGCCTGCTGCTCAACCTCTGGCCCGACGCCGACGCCGACGGCTTCGGCGACAGCGCCGGCGAGGCGATCAGCGCCTGCGCGC
>CANHON010000321.1 GCA_947462115.1 Deltaproteobacteria bacterium
CACCAGCCTCAGCTCCTTGTTCATCGCGGGGGTGGGCTTCGCCTACCTGCGCAGTCGCCTGCTCCGGCCGCTGGAGCGGCTCCGGGCCTCGACCGATCGCATCGCCGCCGGGGAGTTCGGGTCGTTGCTTCAGGTGAGCGGCGCCCGCGAGCTGGTGGAGCTGTGCGGGGCCTTCAATACGATGAGCGCCTCCCTCGACGCCTACCGCAGCCGAACCGCCGCTCAAGTGGACGCGCTGCGCGCCGCCAACGCCGAGCTCGCCGCGGCGCAGCAGGCCCTTCAGCGGAGCGCGCGGCTCGCAGGGGTCGGTCGGCTCGCGGCGGGCGTCGCGCATGAGCTCGGGAACCCGCTGGCGGCGGTCATGGGCTACGTCGAGCTGCTGGTCGGCGGTCTCGGCGATCCGAGGGTCGAGGCCGATCTGCTCCGGGCGGCCCAGCGCGAGCTCAGCCGAATGAACCAGATCATCGTCGAGATGCTCAATTACGCACGCCCGAGCACCGTGGCGCTGGAGCCCGTCGATCTGCGGGCGGCGGCCCTCCGCGCGGTCGAGACGGTCGCCCCGCTGCCGGAGTTTCGAGGCCTTCGCATCGACGTGCCGGCCTCGCCAGGGCCGGCGGTGGTGGTGGTGGCCACGCCCGACAAGCTGCATCAGGTTCTGCTCAACCTCCTGTTCAACAGCCGAGACGCCCAGAATGGCGCCGGTGAGCTGCGCTTGGAGGTTTTTGAGGAGGGTGGGCAGGCGGCGCTCGTCGTCGAGGACCGCGGGCCCGGCTTCCCCGAGGCGGTGCGCGCGCGGCTCGGGGAGCCGTTTTTCACCACCAAGGGTCCGGGCGACGGCACCGGCCTCGGCATCGCCACCTGCCTGCAGATCGTCGAGGGCTTCGGCGGCGCCATGCGCTTTGAGAACCGGCCGGGCGGCGGGGCCCGGGTGAGCCTCCGCCTGCCGGTGTTCGGGGCGACCGATGTCTGAAGCGGCGCCACCGCCCCGCCTCGGCTGGATGGCGCCGGTCGGCGTCACCCTGCTCGCCTTCGGGCTCCGGGTCCCGCGGGCCTTGCTGCGGTGGGACGAGGTCAGCGTCGCTTACGCCGCTTACGCCGATCCGGCGGCCCGGATGGTCCAGGCGGGGGACTGGGCCGCGCTGCCTCAGGCCTGGGTGGGCCTCCACCCGCCGCTGCACGCCGCGGTGCTGGGGATCGGGGAGCGCTGGTTGCCGATCCCGGCTGCCGCGCTCGGGTTCAGCGCCCTCTGCTCCGCGGCTGCCTGCGGCCTGCTCGCGGCCCGCTTTGGGCTGCTCGCCGGCCTGGTGCTGGCCATGTCGGCGGTGGCGATCAGCTACGCGGCGGAGATCAACAACTACCCCGTAGCAGCCCTCGGGCTCGCCGCTGCCCTCGCCTGGGCCCGCGGTCCGGCCCTGCATCGAAACCTCGGCGTTGCGCTTGCGTCTTGGTCCCATGTGCTCGGCCTCGGCGCGGCGGGGGCCCTCAGCCTCATGGCGGGCTGGCGGGCCGGTCGGGGGGCGGCCCCGGTGCTCGGGGCGGCTGCGTTGATCGCCGGCCCAGCGCTGACCGGCGCACTCCTCCGGGCCGGCGAAGACAGCACCTTCCAGCAGCCAGCGGTGGATCTCCGCGGCTGGGCCGCCGGGGCGCTGGGCGCGCTGAGCCTGTCGGGACTCGTGCAAGCTGGGCTGCTCGTCGTGCTCGCGGGGCTCGGGGCGGTCCACGGGCGCGCGCGGCATCAAGACGCCGGGCTCGTCCTCGGTGTGCTCACCCTTCTGTACGCTGTTTTCGTCCTGGCCGGCGTCGCGGCCCACCACCAGTTCCCCTACCTGTCCTTGCTGGTGGTGCCCCTCGCGGGGCTCGCGGCGACGGCGCAGGGGCGGGGGGCCCGCGCGCTCGTCCTCGTCCTGTCGGTGGCCCAGGCCGGCCCGGCGCTCGCGGGGGATCTCGGCCGCTTGGCCGCGATCCGCGCGGATCTCGCTCGAAACCGCGCCGTGGACGCGGCCCTCGGCCTCGCCCGCTGCGGGGATCTGCTGTGGCTCGTGGCGCCTGCGCTGCAGGCGGATGATGACAAGACCGACCACTCCGCGGTCCTGTGGCGCTTCTCCCCATGGCAGGCCGCGCGTCGGGCGGTCGAAGCGGTGGGAGATCCGGTCGATTGGCGCTTTGGCCACCCCCGGTGGACCGGCGGCCTGCAGCTGCGGACCAGCACCGAGCTCGCCTGGGGGCCGCTGGACGCCGCGCTATCGGGGGCGGCCGACCGGGGCGCCGACGCCTACATCGTGCTCTACGACCACGCGCCGGCGACCGGGCTCGACCAGCGCCTCCGCCTCGCGCTGCGGGCGTGGCCCCACGAGGAGCGCGCTGTGGGCGACGATCTCGGCCTCGGCGCCGACCTGCTGTTCATCATCCCCGCGGCGCCGGGGACGGTGCGGACCGCGCCGGCGCTGGCGGGCTGCGGTGGCGGGGCGCCCTGATGCAGCAGCTCGCGCCATGGCAGACCGCGTGGCCGGCGGGCGCGCTCGCGCTGGTGGCCCTCGTCGCCGCCGTTCAGGTGCTGCGCGGCGCGCGCCTGCGGGTTGAGCCGGCGGCCGCGGCGATCTTCGGGCTCGCCCTGGTGGTGCGCTTGCTCGTGCTGCCGGCCTTGGGCCGGCACGAGTTCGACGGCCACGAAGCGGAGTATTGGGACATCTTCCGCGGGGTTCGGCCGGTCAGCCGCGGTGGAACGGTGCTCTACCCGGCGATGCAGTGGCTGTGGGCCGGCCTCGGCTCGGTCCTCCCCGCCCACCCCGCGGTGCCGGTGCTGCTGATGACCGGGTGGGCTTCGCTCGGGGTCTACCTGTACGCCAGCGCCTTGGGCCGGCGGGTCGGCCCAGCGGCCGGCCTCGCCCTGGGCCTCGCCCTCGCGGTCCACCCCGTCCACGCCGCGTGGTCGGGCAGCGCCTACAACGTGGCCGTGCCCTGGACCCTGCTCGCGATCAGCTTTGCGGCGGTGGAGCGCGCCCAGCGGCCGGGCTTCGGCGGTCCGGCCCCCTGGGCGCTGGCGGCCTCGGCGGCGGGCCTCGCCCTGCTGTGTCGGCTCGACGCGGTCGCCGGGCTGCTCCTGCCGCTCTGGCTGGCCGTCGAGGGCGAGCTGCGTGCGGGGCGGGGCGCGGGCGCCGTGGTCGGGCGCGCAGGGCGAGGCCTTCTGATTCTGCTGCCCTGCGTCATTCTGGTCGGGCTCGGGGTGTGGCCGCTGGTCGTTCCCGGCGGCATCCCCGGCGAAGGTGAGCGGCTGTTGAGCCTCCAGAGCAACCTGCTGTGGCGGGCCCCCTACGCCGAGCTGCAGTGGGGCCTCCCAGCGATCGGGCTGCTGGCCGCGGCTGCGCTCGGTCTTCGGCACGCCGGGCCCCTGGTCGGCGGCGCCGCCCTCGCCGGCCTGCTCGGCCACCTCATCGTGGCTACCTTCGACGATTTTGCTGATCGGCACGCGCTTTTCGTGAGCCCGGCGCTGCTCGTGGCCGCGGCGGCGGGGGCGGCGGTTGTGGGCCCATGGGCGCGGCGCGGGGGGCTCCTCGCGTGGGCCGCGGTCCTGATGGGCCTGTTGGTCGGGCTTCACGACATGCGGGCCCGCTTCTATGGCGCCGAGGAGGCGCTGAGCGCCGCGCTTCGAAGGGACGCGCCGTGGTCAAGCCTCCCGGCCTGGGCCGGGCCGGGAGCGGCGCCGGCGGGCTGCGCTTGGGTGAGCGAGGCGGGGCGCTTCGCGGCGTGGAGCGGGCAGGCGGCCCCGCCGCTGAGCCAGTTCAACCTGCTCGACCCGGTGGAGGCGGAGGGGCTCCGGGGCGCCGAGGGCTGCATGCTGCTGGTGCTTGACCTCCAAGATTGGCGGTGGTCGAGCCGAGGGGTGCGAGACCGAACCCTCCGAATGCAGCACCTCTACGACCTTCGCCCGATCGCGGTGGTGAGCGAGCCTGGGGCGGGCTATCCCTGGGGGGTCGCGGTTGAGGTGGGCGCCCGCCGCTGCTGCACCGCCTGGGGCCTCCACTACGACGGTGATGTCGGCGCTCCCGCCCCACGCTCCCGCACGGGGGGATGGCCGCGCGACGCTCGTGTGTTGCCCTGAGCCCGCCACACCACCGGGGAGGCGCCAGTTGAACGACCCGGGTCCGATGCAGGAGATCCAGGCTGCCCTGTCGCGCCTCGACGCGCGCGCGCGGGGGCTCGCCTTGGCGCGCGGCCTCGCCGGGGCGGTCGCGGGTCTGTGCATCGGCCTGTTGTTGGCCTCGATCCTGGCCTCAGCCGGCGCGCCTGCGCTGTTCGCCTCCGTCGTCGGCTGGATCTCGCTGGCGGGCCTCGCGGCGCTGGCCTTGGTCCTTTGGGCGGTGCCGGCCTGGCGCCGGCGCGGGGATCTGCTCCACCAGGCGCGCACGGTCGAGGGGATCCGCCCAGAGCTCCAAGAACGGCTGACCACGGTCGTTGGCCGCGCCTTGATGGGCGCCCGCCCCGCTGGCGCCTCTCCGGCGCTGTTGGCCCGCGCCGCGCGCACCGCCTACGGAACGCTCGCCGCGCTGCCCCCGGAGGAGGTCTACCCCTCTCGCGCGCTGCGGCCGGTCAGCGCCGCGGCGGCCGGGGCGGTGCTCCTGACCTTGCTCGCCGCCTGGTGGATGCCCGTCGGACCGGTCGAGGCCCTCGCGGTGGGCTTGCGCGGGCCGGCGGACGGGGCGGCGGTGGCCCCCGCGGTGGACCCCACGGTTCGGGCGGTCGTCGGCGACATCGTGCTCCGCTACATTTTCCCCGCGCACACCGGCAACCCGCCGGTGGAGGTCCGCAACTCGGACGGCGGGATCCACGCGCCCGTGGGCACTGTCGTCGAGATCCGGGCCCGCACCCTCGATCGCTACGATGGGGCCGTGCTGGAGATCGACGGCGCCACCGCCGAGCCGGCCTCCCTCGTCGCGGGGCGGGACGTCTCCGCCAGCCTCACGGTGGCCGCGGAGGGCACCTGGCGCTTCGCGTTCACGCTCGGCGACGCGGTGGTGCTGAGCCCGGACTACCGGATCGAGGTCGATGAGGACGCGGCGCCGGTGGTGGCCCTCGAGCGTCCGCCCGGCCGCACGCCCTCGGCCGACGCGCCCCTCGGCGTGTCGTACGCCATCCAAGACGACTTCGGCATCACCAAGGTCGTGCTCGAGATCGAGGACGAGGCGGGCAATGTGCGCGAGGTGGTGTTGCGCGAGCCCCTCGACGCCCCCCGCGAGCTGCAAGGCACCCTGCGCATGAGCCCGCGCGAGCTCGGCCTGCCGGTTGGGCAGCGCTCCAAGCTGCGGGTCGTCGCCATCGACAATGACGTCGGCGCCGGGAACAAGCGGGGCGCCTCGGCCACCCTGGAGGTGGTCCCCTTGGGGCCCAAGGGCCAGGGGGCGCGGCTC
>CANHON010000322.1 GCA_947462115.1 Deltaproteobacteria bacterium
GAGCCGACGCGCGAAAACATCGACCACGCGGGCGAGCTTGCTGATGCCCACCACCTGCCGGCTCGGGAGGTACGCGAGGTGCACCACGCCCACGATGGGGGCGAGGTGGTGCTCGCAGTGGCTCTCAAACCGGATGTCGCGGAGGACCACCAGCCCGTCGTAGCCGTCCACCTCGTCGAAGGTGCGGGACAACAGCGCCGTGGGGCTCTGCTCGTAGCCCTGGAAGTACTCGTCCCAGGCCCGCACGAGGCGGTCCGGCGTCTCGACGAGGCCCGCTCGCTGCGGATCTTCGCCGATGTAGCGCAGCAAGGTGCGCACCGCTTCGGCGGCCTCGGCGGGGCTCGGGCGGCCGGCGGGGCGGAGGCCGACGGCGGGGAGGGTCACGAGGGCGTCGCCGCCGCGGGGGGCAGGCGGCGCCGAGTTCGGAGCGTCGGACATGGGGGAGCCGGGGAAGCGGTGCGGGGCGCGCCCTGCAGACCGAGGGTGGACCGCCTCAACGCGGCCCAGCAGCGCGGATCAAGGCGTGCGCGGGGCCCCGCGATAACCGCCCCCCGGCTGCGCGGCCCGGACCTCGCCGAGGCCCGGCGGCAGGAGGTGACCGAGGCCAGCGTGCTCCGCCTCGTTCAGCGCGCCCGTCAACACCCGCACCGCGAGCTCGTGCCCCTCCGAGAGCCGCCCGCGCCCCAGCGGGAGGACGAGCCGCAGACCGGCGCCCCCCTTCGGCAGCGCGGCGCACAGCGGGCCGCTGATCCAAGCGCCGAGGCTGAGCAGGGTCGGCTCGGGCAGGTCCTCCAGCGGGCCATCTTCGAGGTGGAGCACCACCACCGGCGGCGGCGCCCCACCGTCGAGGGCATCGGCCAAGGAGGCGGCCCCCAGCGCCTGCAGCAGGCCCGAGGTCCAGTGCTCGGGGCTCAGCCGCCAGGCCGAGGTCTGGGCCGACACGCTCGCGAGGCGCACCGGCCCGAGGCCGGCCAAGGCGGGGGCCAGCGCCGCGGCCGACCAGCGCCCGACCGCCGGCGCGACGAGCCAAGCCCGATCGGACCGATCCGGCCGCGTAAACCGCCCCCAAGCGAGGGACCGCGGGAGCTGCCCCATCTCGAAGGCCGGCGCAGATCCCGGTCGAACCAAAGCCATACACACCTCCATCGGCGGCGAGGGCCGCTCAGGTCAGCAGAAAACGCCGCCCCAGCAGCGCGTGGGTGAAGCTGCGGCGCAGGTAGAAGCCCCGCGGCTGCGCGGTCATCCACCCCCCAGCGGCATCGACCACCCAGGTCTCGCGCTGGTTGTCGGCGGCTTTGGGCCGGAGCTGCAGCGCCCGACCCACCCGCGCGCTGATGCGGTTGGCCTGCCCGGCGTGCACCAGCTCGGCGATCTCTTCGTAATCAGCGCGCAGCAGGTCTTCTTCGTCGGGCGCGGGCCGCCACAAGAAGCAGGCCCCGACCCGCCGCTCCGGGAGCGGGGCCTCGCCCACCACCGGCACCCACAGCACCCGGCTGAGCTTGGCCTTGGGGCGGCTCTCGCTCCAAGACGCGCTCAAGCGCAGATCGAGGGGGGCTTGGCAGACGAAGGTGCTGGCCCGCGGCACGCCCTGAAGGTCCACCGGGAGGGTCTTGAGCTCGACACCGAGCGCGGCAAAGTCCGGCCCCGCTTCGTTGGACGGGGGCGCGCCCAGGGCCGCCTCCATCAGCTGCCCCATCCAGCCCTTGGCCCGCTCCGGGCGCGCCGGGGGCGCCCGCCCCAGCCACTGCGCGAGCTCGCCCAGCGTGCGCCCGGTCAGCCCCTCGGCGCAGCGCAGCAGGGCCGCTTCGTCGGCGGGGGGCGTCGGGAACGGCGGTGGCCAGGACATCGCGGGGGGCCTTGCGGGGCGAGGGGCGCCGGCCCCCACGGTGCGTGCGGCGGCGGCCGGCGCTACATTAGCCCGCTGCGCCGCCCGCCGTTGGGCCGCTCACTGGGGCCCTGATGAGACGAACTGTCGGCTACTTCCTGCTGATCATCTGCGGCCTGTTGCTGAGCCTGCGCCTCGGGGGCAGCGCGCCGGCAGCGGCAGGGCCCGAGGCCGCCCAGGCAGGGCCGAACAAAGCCAAGGCCGATGCCCGACGGGCCAAGGCCAAAGCCCGGGCCAAAGCGCTGGGAAAGGCCAAGTCCAAAGCCAAGGCCAAGGCCAAGGCCAACGGCAAAGCGGGGGCAGGGGTCACCACCGGGCCGGCGGCGGTCGCCAGCAAGACCGACCGGCGCATCGCCCAGATCGAGGGCATGCTTCGGTCGCGTCGGTACCGTGAGGCGCTGCCCATCGTGCGTACTGCGCTCCAAGAGACCCCCGACGACGCCGATCTCCACGCCGCCCTGCTGCTGATCTGTGACAACTTTGGGGAGTCCTCCTGCGCCTCGAGCGCCGGGCGCCTGTCGCTGGGCTCGACCCTCATCCCCGTCGAGGCCCTCCGCGCGCGCGCCAACGCCCTGCGCAGCGAAGGCGAAGGGCGCTTGTCCGCCGAGCTGCGCAGCACGATGATCTGGGAGCTCGCCGGCGACCTTCAGCTCGCGCGGGTCTACTCGCTGATGGCCCGGGACCTCACCGAGGTGGGCGCGCTGGAGGCCGCTTGGGAGGCCATGCGCATGGCCGAGAGCATCGCGCCCGACTCCAGCGAGGTCCAGTTCGCCGAGGTGGAGAACGCCCTTCTTATCGGCGATCTCGACGAGGCGGAGTTCCGGCTGTGGCGGGGCCGCCTCGACGGCACCTTCGAGGCGCCGGAGCTCACCGAAGCGGAGCTCGCGCTGGGGCTCGCCGCTGAGGACCTGCTGCTCACTGGGCCCAACGGGTCGAGCACCGAATGGCGGAGCCGCGCCCGGGTGGGCCTGACCGCCGTCCGCGCCCGCGCCCGCTTGCTGCACGGGGAGCCAGAGCTCGCCGAAGATGGCGTGGGGCGGCTCAGCTTCAAGCTCTGGGGCGAGACCTACCACCCCGAGCTGGTCCTCGCCCAGGCAGCGGTGCAGCGTGCCCAAGGCGACGAGGCCGGCGCCGCCGAGACCCTCGAACGGCTCGCCCAGCTCGCGCCGCGGCACCCCGATTGGCGGCGGTGGGGACAGACCCCGCCCCGCTGAGCCGGCGGGCCTGTCTGCTCAGCGCGCGATCTTACCGATCTGCACGACGTTCTCGGCAGACTGTTGGAGGTAGTCGTAGCGCGGGCCGGCGGGCTGCTCCAGCGGGTCGAGCACCACATGCACGGTCGACGGCGGGAAGGCCGCCATCACCGCGGGGCTCGGGCTGGCCTCCCACAGCAGGTGCCGGCCGCCCCCGGCCGACCAGGCCACCCACTCGGCCAGGGCCTCGGCGCTCGGCGGGACCGCTGGATCGAAGCCGAAGCTCTGGATGTTCAGGCCATAGCGCCGCGCCACATAGTTGAAGGCCGGGTGGCTGGCCGAGAGCGGGAGCCCGGCGAAGGGCCCCCAGGCCGCGGCCAGCTCGGCGTCCAGGGCGAGCAAGCGCTGCTTGAGGGCCGCCTCCCGCTGGCTCACCCCCGGGGCCTCGGCCGGGCGCCGATCGCGGAGGGCCTGCGCCACCACCGCCGCCTCCTGCAGGTAGGCCTGCGGATCGGCCCACACATGCGGGTCGAGCCCGGCGTGGGTGTGGGGCGCGCCCGAGCCGTGCTGGTGGCTGCCGCCGCCGAGCTCGATCAAGGGCAGGCCCGCCGCGGCCCGGACCACGCGGTCCTCGGGCAGCAGGCTCGTGGACATCCAGGCCTCGTAGCCGGCGCCCTGCGCCACGATGAGATCGGCGCGCTGCAGGGCCTCAACGGTCGGTCCGGGCGGCTGCCAGTCCGGCGGGTCTTCGCCGGCGGGCAAGATCAACGTGACGACGGTGCCGGGCGGCGCCAGGCGGCGCACCAGCCAGTCCACCGGGAAGCTCGTGGTGCGCACGTCGAGCGGCGCGGCGGCAGCGGGCGGCGCGGGCGGCGGTTCGGCGCCGCTGCAGGCCAACAGGAGCGGGATCCACAGGACCATCATCGGAGCTCTCCAGCGGGCGAAGCCGACGCCCGCCCGCGCCCTTAGCCCGCTTGGCCTGCCCCGCGGCCTTCAGCCCAGCAGGGCCCGATCCAGGGCGAACAGGCCCAGGCCGACGAGGAGGGCCGCGACCAGAACAGCGCCCATCACGACGATCCCATCTTCGACCAGCCCAAACAGCAGGAGGCGCCGGCGGCTCGCGCCGAGCCGGACGAGCAGGCGGCGCTCCTCCGCCCGGGCAGCGCGGGCGAGCTGCAGGGCCACGGCGAAAAAGGCCAGCGCGGCCGCAGAGACCGCCATCAGCCCGAGCCGAACGCCCACCTCGACCTGCCGGAGCACGCCCAGCAGCGAGCCGACGAGGCGCGCCGGGCGGACCGCCTCGACGCCCGGCTGGGCTTCGACCGCGGCGAGCAGCAGGTCACGGGCGCGGTCGCTTTGGGGGAACCACATCACGCTGCTGATCAGCAGCTCGGCCTCGTCCCCGTGCAGGTGAAAATTGCCCCGGGTCTCCTCATCGAGCGCTTGGATGAGGAAGGTGGCGGCGGCTCCCTCATCGGGCGCGGCGCCCTCGGCCAGCGGGGCGGCGGCGGCCGCGTGCCCGTGCAGGTGCCCATCGAGGGCCCAGCAGGTCTTGACATCGGTGAAGACAGCGTAGTCATCGGCGTTCCCGGTGGGCGCCAGCACGCCGACCACCGGGAGGCTGAGCGGGCTCGCCCCGCTGAGGTCGTAGAGGTCCCGCAGATCGGAGCGCACGCGGTCGCCCGGCCCGAGCCCCCGGGCCGAGGCCAAGGCCGCCCCGACCACCACCTCGCCGAGCAGCGCGGGCCGCCGACCGACCGCCACCTCCAGGCCGCGCTCCTCAAAATAGGCGAGGCCGGTGCCGACGATCGGCGCCCCATCGGCGCTGTGGCCGAGGTGCAGCGGCGCGGCCCGGAGCGAGGGCTCGCCCGCGGCTTCGCGGAGCTCCCCGATCTGCCCAAAGCGCAGTCCCAAGGGTGGACCTGGCCGGAAGTACAGCGCGGCGAGCGTGCCGTCCACCGCCTCGCCCCGCGGCACCACCAGCACCGGAACGCCCTCGGCCCGGGCGGAGAGCCGCGCCCCGAGCCGAGACACGCCGAGCGCCGACAGGCTCGGCAGCGCCAGCGCCACGGCGAGGCCCAGCGTCAGGGTGAGGCTGCGGAGCGGCCGGGCGCCGAGCTGGGCGCGGGCCAAAAACAGCGCGTGCCGGAGGGCCTCCATCGATGCGATGAGCGTGCTGGTGCTGCTGTTCGTCGAGGGCTCGCGCATCAGCCGCCCACCTGCAGGCCGCGGGTGAAGCGCGACCGGACCTGGGGATCGTGGGTGACGCACAGCAGGCTGGCGCCCCGCCGCGCGCAGGCC
>CANHON010000323.1 GCA_947462115.1 Deltaproteobacteria bacterium
GGGCGCCGTGAAGCCCACCCCGACGGTGGTGGACGGCGCCGTCGCGGTGCGGCCGCTGATGAGCCTCTGCGCCACCATCGACCACCGCTACATGGATGGCGCGCAGGGCGGTGTTTTGGCCAAGGTCGTGCGCTCGGTGCTGGAGAACCCCTGGCAGCTCGACGGGCTGCCCGGCCGGCCGCCCGGGCTCGACGTGGCGGGGGCGGATGCGCAGGCGGCCGAGGCCCCGGTCGCGGCGGGCAGTTAGCCGCCGCGGATGAAGTGCCAGCATCACCCCGTCTGTCCCGGCTGCCCCCTGATCGCCCTCGACGCCGAGGCGCAGCTCGCCCACAAGCGCGCGCGGCTCACGGAGGCCTTCGGTCGTTATCCCCACTTGCCCGAGCCGCCGGCCGTGCTGGCCGCGACCCGCGACGAGGCCTACCGGCACCGGCTCAAGCTGCCGATCGAGATCACCAAAGAGGGCGTGCGCATCGGCCTCTACGATCGCCGGGGCCAGTCGGTGCTCAACACGCCGGACTGCCCGGTGCTCGCCGAGCCGCTGCGGGCCGCGCTCCCGCCTTTGCTCGACGTGCTCCGCACCGCCCGCGGCGTTCACAGCCTGGACCTGCGGGTCTCGGCGGCCACCGGCGAGCTGATGGCGGTGATCTCCGTGGTGGATGGCCAGCTCCCCAACGGCATGGGCGCCAAGCTGCTGCGCGCGGTGCCGGGGCTCGTGAGCGTGGCCGTGAGCCGCGCCGACCCCGATCGCAAGCGCGTGATGGGCAGCCGGCCCAAGGTCATCGCCGGCGGGGGCTTTTTGGACGAGAAGGTGGGCGAGGTGCCGGTGCGCATCCACCCCGGCGCCTTCTTTCAGGTCGATCCCCAAAACGCCGTCCAGCTGCACGAGATCGTCAAGCACATGGTCGGCGACGCCCGCCGGGTGCTCGACCTCTACGCCGGCGTCGGCGCCTACGCGCTGATGCTGGCGCCCGGCCGGGAGCGCGTGGTGGCCGTCGAAGAGGTGGGCACGGCCTGCGCCGCCGCCCGCTCGGTCGCCCCGCCCAACGTCGAGATCATCGAGGGCCGCGTCGAAGACCAAGCCCTCGACAAGCTCGGCCCCTTCGACTGCGTGGTGCTCAACCCCGCCCGCAAGGGCAGCGACCCGGCCTCCTTGGCCCGGGTGGCCCGCCTCGCCAAGCGCCTCGTCTACGTCTCCTGCGGGCCCGAGACGCTGGCCCGTGACCTCGACTGCCTCGCCGCCCACGGCATGCGGGTGGCCGAGCTGCAGCCCCTCGACCTGTTCCCCCAGACGCCCGAGGTCGAGGTGGTCGTGCGCCTGGAGCGCGGCACGCCGCTGCACCGGATCAACGTGCGGGGCGGCAACCTCACCGGCCCCTGGACCGAAGACGGCCCGGGCCTCGGCATCTCTGGGGCCTTCGGTCGGCCGCAGCGCGCCTTGGCCCTGGTCATCGGTGATCCGGGCGAGCAGGGCCAGCTCGGCACGGCCCGGTTCCGGCGCCTGGGCCTCGTGGCGGGGCACGGCCTCGTTCGCATCGAGCTGACCGACGGGCGGCTGATCCCTGCCTTGGCCGCCTTGGCCCGCCTCGGGCACCCGGTGGCCGGCCGGCATGAGCCCACCGCGCGGTTCTTCGCCGAGAAGGCGGGCTTGGTGCGGCCCTTTGTCCACGTCGAGAAGGCCGGGGAGCTGCGCGCGCCGCTGCACGGCGATCTGGTGGCCGCCCTGCAGGCCTTGGGCGCCGACGAGCGCTTGATGAGCCGCTCGGGGGCCTAAGGCGCGGGGGGCTTCGGCCGCTCTTCCATCGGCACCAGCGACCATCGGCGCACGAGGAAGGTCGCCTCCACCTGCTCGCCGGTGGCCGACAGCTGGCTCGGGCAGGCCCCACAGCCGTCGGGCGTGCAGCTCGGCAGGGGCTCGGCGCCGGGCGCGGCCTCGGCTTCAAGGCGCCCCTTCGACCAGCGCATGAAGGTGCAGGTGTTGCAGCAGCTCCCTTCGGGGCACATCATGCGGGTGCAGGCCACGAGGGGCGAGAACAGAACGGTCTGCTCCGCGTTGTTCTCAGCGGCGTCGCTGGGGGCTGCCGCCGGCTGGGGGGCGCTCACTCCCACCGAGACCGGGGGCCCGGCGCTCGGGCTGGCGGCGCTCGGGCTGGCGGCAGTGGGGCTGGCGGCGGTGGGGCTGGCGGCGGTGGGCTCCTTCGCGCAAGCGAGGAGGAGCAGCGGCAGGAGGAGCGGGCGGAGGCTGCGCATGGAGGGCTCCGGGTCGGTGGCGGGGCTGACCGCTCAGGGGCCGTCGAAGAAGGGCGTGCTGCCGAGCGCGGCGCAGGCGGTGGCGTCGATGGTGCCCTTGCCGGTGCCCCGGGCCAGCGAGCCGCCCCCGGTGATGGGGTAGCTGCCGCGGTAGCTGTCGATCTCGAGGTCGAGGCGCACCGCGTCGCCCGAGATGGACACGGCGGTGATCGCGCCGGCGTCGGCCGCGGCCGTCAGCCAGGGCGAGGGGATGGCGTCGGCCGCGTCGCCGTCGAGCCACACATAGCCCTCGGTGAGGCCCCCATCGAGAGACTGCAGGACGAAGCTGCCATCTCCCGAAGGGCACGCGGCCGTGATGATGGCGATCGATACGCTGCTCAGGTCGATGGGCGCGGCCTCCGAGACCGTCCCGGGGATGTTCCGGAGCTGGATCAAGAGGTTGCAGGTTTCGCGGGTGTAGAGGGCGGTCGGATCCACCGGCCCCTCGACCGCGCCGAGGTAGTTGGCCACCTCGGTGCAGCTCAGGCCGGGCGTCGAGCTCATGTAGACCAGCGCCACGTCCTCGCCGCCCGCGGTGCCGGTGTAGGAGAACGCGCTCCAGGACTGCACCTTGGCGTCGATGAGCCCATCGGTGGTGATGAGCGCGCCGTCGTGGGCGCCCTCGGGCAGGTCGGCGTCGGCGTCCGCGTCGGCGTCGCTGTCGGCGTCGGTGTCCGCGTCGCTGTCGGCGTCGGCGTCAGCGTCGGTGTCGGCGTCGCCGTCGGTGCTCCCGTCGCCCCCGTCTCCGGTGGCCCCGTCTCCGCCGCCCTCGGGGTTGCACTCCTTGTTGACGTCGTCCTGCACGTAGCCCTCGGGGCAGGGGTCACCGCAGGCGGCGACCAGCGCGGTCAAGGGGAGGGCGAGCAGCAGGCCGGCGGTCGGGCGCATGGGGGCTCCAGGTCGGGCGTGGGGAGCGACGGTAGCGCGCCGACTAACCCCGAGGACCGCGCACCGGGCCAAAAGACGACCCCCGGGGCAGCCGAAGCCGCGCCGGGGGCGCTCAGGGTCGCGGCGCCGAAGCACCGCCGCCGCTCACTGGGTGCAGCTGCCGGCGTCGCAGTCGCCGTTGCTCTGCCAGGTGGTGAAGCTGTGCTCCCACACGTCGGTGCTGTAGAGGTAGACCACGAGGGCCTCGACGTTCTCGATGGTGCCGCTGCCATCGGTGCTGCCCGAGAACAGGATGGTGGCCTGGCCGGGGTAGGTGAAGAACATCGTGAAGTCGTTGCCCGAGCCGATGATCGGGGCGCTGACGATGCCGGGCACGGCCTGCTCGCAGTAGTCGGTGGTCCAGCCATCGGCGCCAGCGGCCTGGTTGTGGAAGCACAGGGCGGTGGCGATGGTGGCGCCGGGCGAGCGGGCGTTGCTCGAGGTGTCGATGCTGCCGTTCACGTCGAACAGGCCGGCGACCTCCGGGGGGTTGTCGCCGTAGTTGACCACGAAGCCCGAGCCCTCGACGCTGCCCTCAACGGCGGGGTTGTCGACCGCCTCGTCGGCGGCGGCGGAGCCGGTGGTGGTGCCGTTGCCCACGTTGCCGGCGCTGCTCTCATCGGGGGCGACCGGGGTGGTGTTGCCGCCGCAGTACTGGTCGAAGACGTCGCTGGTGGCGTCCCAGCAGTCGTTCATCTGGCCGCACTCGACGGCGAGCAGACACTCGACCTGGCAGTCGGCGTAGCCGTACTTGTTCGAGTCGGGCTGGATGCAGTTGGCGGCGCAGTCGGCCGCGGCGTTGCCGGTGCCGCTGGTGTCACCGAAGAGGCCGCCGGGCGCCGGGGGGGTGGCCCCGCACTCTTCGACCTGGGAGCACACATCGGCGCACTCCTGGGCCTTCTCGGCAGCGTCGGGATCGCAGCCGGCGAGCGAGGCGCCGAGCAGCAGCAAACCGAGGGTGGACGGGGTCATCGTACGGAACATGGTCATGGTCGCCTCCTCCAGGCGGGCGCAGGCTAACCGACGAGCACGGGGACTGTCTCGGCGGTCTCGGCGCATTTCACAGGTTGAAACATCGCGCACAGAGGGGAAGGGGGCGGCCCCCTCGGGCCTCGGCGCGCTGGCGGCCCGCTCGGGCTTTTGGTCCGGGCAGCGCGTCGGCGCCGCCTACGGGTGACCTCCTTGGGGTATTCGATCGTTCGGCTTCCGTCCTGGGCCGCGGCCCCCGCGGGGCAGACCGGCGCCCCTTCGGCCCGCCCCGCCCCGCGCTAAAGGGGCATGGGCCTCGGTCGATCCTGGAGCTGAGATGAGCGATCTGAACGCTGTTGTCGTCAAGTCCAACCCCGCCGGGCCCTTCGACGCCGCGGTGGTGGGCGCCGGCCCCAACGGGCTCGCCGCGGCGCTGCGCCTGCAGGCGGCGGGCCTGCGGGTGGTGGTCTACGAGCGCAGCGGGGCGCCCGGCGGCGGGATGCGGACGGAAGCGCTGACCCTGCCGGGCTTCTTGCACGACACCTGCTCCGCGGTGCTGCCGATGGCGCTTTCCTCGCCGGCGATCCAGCGCCTGGGCCTCGAGGCCGAGGGCCTGCGGTGGGTGCAGCCGCCGGCGCCCTTCGCCCACCCCCGCCTCGGCGCGCCGACCCTGACCTTGGAGCGCGGGCTCGACGAGACGGCCCAGCAGCTTGGCGTGGATGCTGGGCGGTATTCAAGCTGGATCCGTCCATTTGTCGAACGGTGGGCGGAGCTGTCGGCGGACGCCCTGGGTCCCCCGGGGCTGCCGGGCGCGCCGATCTTGATGGCCCGCTTCGGCCTGCGGGCCTTGCTGCCGGCGGAGGCCCTGTCCCGGATCAGCTTTCGGGGGCCCGAGGCGCGGGCGCTGTTCGCGGGGGTGGCGGGCCACTCGGTGCTGCCGCTGGGCCGGGCGCCCTCGGCGGCCATCGGCTTGATGTTGCAGGCGGCTGGGCACGCGGTCGGCTGGCCCTTGCCCGCGGGCGGCGCGGGGGCCCTAGCAGCGGCGATGGCCCAGCGCTTCGTGGCCGGCGGGGGAGCGCTCCGGCTGGGCGTGAAGGTCGAGGCGCTGGGGGCGGTGGAGACCGACGGCCCGGTGCTGTTCGAC
>CANHON010000324.1 GCA_947462115.1 Deltaproteobacteria bacterium
CAGCGACCATCTCGCCCACGGCGACACCTGGGAGTGCATCGTCACCGCCTCGGACGACGAGGAGGTGGGCGGCAACGACTCCGCCACGGTGGTGGTCTCGGACACCTTCGCGCCGGACGCCCCGATCATCGACGCGCCCTTCGCCTACCGCAACGGCGACGACGTCACGCTCACCGGCGCCTGCGAGGCCGGCTGCGCGATGACGATGTACTGCGCCGACGGCCTCACCTCGTGGATCGACTACCTGACCTGCCTCCCCGATGGCACCTTCAGCTACACGAGCCTGCTCGCCCGCGGGGAGATCACGAGCTGCTACGCCGACTGTGAGGACGGGGCTGGCAACCGAAGCGGCGCCTCCAACACCGTCTCCACCGAGGTCTGCGACCCCGAGGACGTCTACGAAGACGCCACGGGGTACGGCGACAGCGGCCCGGACGCGATCAACGAGTTCGGCACGCTGGCAGACACCGGCACCCGCACCATCACGCTGCGCGGCAACATCCTCGCGGACGACGGGGAGGACTGGTTCATCGTCCAGACCTCCGACGACGTGGCCAGCGACCGCCTGCTCGGCCGCAACGACTACAAGCTCGCGGCGACCCTGGTGTCTGGAGCCTCCGATTACAGCTTCCAGGTCTACAAGGGCAACTTTGACCCGGCCTTCCGCGAGTGCTCCGGCGCCGTGGGCGGCGTCAATGAGTACACCGACTTTGCCAACGACCGGGGCGACGGCACCCACACCATCCCTGCAGATCCCCGCGCCTGCGGCTTGGGCTCCTCGCTCACCAACGAGTGTGAAGACCTGAGCGACGTGTACTACATCCAGGTGCAGCGCCTCCGGAGCTCGCCGACCTCCTGCGACTCCTACACCATCGAAGTCACGAACGGAGTGTGGTGATGCAGAGCCGTCGCGACATCCTCAAGATGATGGGCCTCACGGCTGGCGCGCTGGGCGTCGGCGGGGCCGCTGCTGCCACCTCCCTCGCCGCCTTCGCGGACGCCTCGAACCAGTCGGGCGCGCCCCTGTGGCTGTTCGGCGGCCTGCAGCTCGGCGCCTCCCTGGGCCTCGGCTGGTCGCTGAGCGCCGTCTCGCCGGTGCGCATGGGCGCCTCGGTGCTGGACCTCGTTCACCGCGATGGTTCCGTGGCCCGCGTGCACCTCTGCGCGCGGGAGGGCCGTCCCAAGGGCCTCGCCCACACCGCGCTGTTTGACCTCGTGCTCATGGACGGCGCCCAGGGCGACCGCGCCACCGACGAGCGCCTGGGCCGGGCCCTGCTCAACCTCGCCTCGCGGATCAAGCAGAACGAGCTGAGCGCCGGCGCCAGCGACGAGCTGCGCGGGCTGTTGAGCCACCTCGACCGCGTCGAGCGGTTCGGCCCCGAGGCCCTGGTCTAAGCGCGCCCCTTCGCCCCTCGTCACCCCGAGAGCTCCGTGTCCTCCGAGTCATCCGCCGCTGAACTCCAGATCTTTGACTTCGTCTCTGACGGACGCAGCGTTCGCCTGCGGCTGGACGAGGGCTTGTACCCGCTCGACGCCATTCGCGGCGCGGCCTACCTGTTCCTCGACCGCTGCTTTGTGCGCCTGGAGCGCCTCGAAGATCGCTTGGTGGACGTCACCCTCAAGTCCAAGGGCCCCACCGACGACGAGGCGCTGGGCGCGCTGGCCGGTGAGTTCTGCAACGCCCTGCTCGACCAGGCGGTGCGCGTTCAGGTGGCGGCGAGCTCCGGGAAGATCCGTGAGTACATCATGGCGCGCGCCTTCTTCTCGGCCCCCGCGCAGAGCAGCATCGACCAGCTCCTCGCGGAGCTCGACGCTGAAGAGCTCGCCGCGGACGACCTGGAGATCCAGGTGCCGTGGGAGCAGGGCGGCGCATGAGCGACAGCCTCCGCACCCATGCCGTTGATCTTCACGGGAGCTTCTACGATGCGGCGGGCGTCGCGGCGGCCGTGGAGGCCTACGCCGAGCTCGCGCGGATCACGGTGCAGCCCACGGGCGCTGGCCTCCGGGTGGAGCTGGTGGTGCTCGACGATGAGGTCGACGATCTGATGGACCACTTCCTCAACCACGCCCTCCACGCCAGCGTCTCGCTGCAGCGCCGCCAGGCCGATGGGGTGGCGGGATGATCCAGTCTCGTTCCCTTCAGCTCCGGCCGCACCGGGTCGCCGCGGACCAGCTCGGGGTGTTCCGGTGGGGGCGCCTCGGCGATCGCGTGGTGCTCACCAATGACGCCGGGGAGTGGCAGCTCCTGAGCGCCGCCGACTTCGCCACCTTTTTGGCGGGCGAGCTCGGACCCGAGCACCCGGCTTTTGAGGCGCTCCGCAGCCGTGGCTTCTTGCGCCAAGACCTGGACGCCGAGGACCTCGCCCGAAAGTTGAGGCGCAAGCGGCGCTATCTCGGGGCAGGTCCGCACCTCATCGTGCTCATCACCACGCTGCGCTGCAACCAGTCCTGCGCCTACTGCCACGCCAGCCGCACCGACATGCACCGCACCGACACCGACATGAGCCTGGAGACGGCCAAGCTCGCCGTTGACCACGCCATGCGCTCGCCCTCGCCCTACCTGTGCTTCGAGTACCAGGGCGGCGAGCCGACGGTGAACATGGAGGTGATCAAGTTCTGCGTGGAGTACAGCCGCGAGAAGAACCGCCACGAGAAGAAGACCCTCGATCACTCGGTCGTGACCAACATGACCTATATGACCGAGGAGAACGCGCGGTGGCTTGTTGATAATGGCGTGCTGGTCTGCACTTCGCTCGATGGGCCTCCCGAGGTGCACGACCACAACCGCGCGTGGTCCGGCAAGGGCGCCGCGGCCTTCGAGACCGTCACTCGCTGGATGGACTGGTTCAACCAAGCCTACATCGACAAGGGCCTCGACCCGGCGCTCTGGCACGTGGACGCGCTGATGACGACGACCCGCCGCTCCATGGAGAACGGCAAGGCCATCGTCGATCTGTACGTGCAGCGCGGCATCCGCAACGTGCACCTGCGGCCGCTGAACCCCTTTGGCTTCGCCACCAAGACCTGGCGGGCCATCGGCTACTCGATGGAGGAGTGGCTCGCCTTCTACGAGGAGATGCTGGACTACATCATCGAGCTGAACCTCCAGGGCGTGCAGATCATGGAGGGCACGGCGGCGACCTTCCTCAAGAAGCTGCTCACGCCCGATGATCCGAACTTTGTCGACATCCGCAGCCCGGTGGGCAGCGGCACCGGGCAGATCTGCTACGGCTTTGACGGCAGCATCTTCCCGAGCGACGAAGGCCGGATGGTGCACGGCATGGGCGATCCCATCTTCCGGCTCGGGCACCTGCGCGACACCAGCTTTGAAGAGGCGACCCGGCACCCCACCGTGCGCGCCATCGCGACCGCCAGCCTGCTCGACGCGCTGCCCCAGTGCGAGAGCTGCTGGAACGCACCTTTCTGTGGCGTGCGGCCGCTCCACAACTACATGATGAGCGGCGACCTGTTCGGCCAGCGCCCCCTGACCCCGAAGTGCAAGCAGCACATGTCGATGGTCAGCATGCTGTTGGAACGCCTCGCCAATGACACCGATGGCCGCGTCGAGGCCATCTTCCGCCGGTGGACCATGGACCGGCCCCGCAGCCCCGACGCAAACGCCTGAACCGAGCTGGAGGCCCCATGAACAGGGACCGCGACGAACGCGATGAGAAGGCCGAACCCTCGGTCGATGCCAACCCCAGCGCCCCCGTGCCGCAGAAGGCCGAGGCCGCGGGCCTGACCGCGGGCGTCGCAGGCGGGGCCGTCTACAAGCTGCCGGGCCGGGGGAAGATCCCCAAGCTCGACAAGTCGCCGGTGGACTTCCTTCAGGCCGCCGAGGCCGCCCAGAGCGCGCCCAAGGACCTCAGCGGGGAGGTCGCCATCAAGGCCGACGAGCTGCTCGCCGACCCCTCGGCCTCGGGCGTGGTCTACGTCACGCACTGCTCCCACGGCAGCCACGGCAGCCACGGCTCGCACGGTAGCCACGGCTCGCACGGCAGCCACGGCTCGCACGGTAGCCACGGCTCGCACGGCTCTCACGGCAGCCACGGGTCTCACGGGTCTCACGGGTCGCACGGCAGCCACGGCAGCCACGGGTCACATGGTAGCCACGGTCAGTGGTGAGCGTACTTCGACAGCAGCCTGATTGACGCTGTTGTCGGCGGTCCCGCCCAAAGGCAGGCGGGCTTGGTACGGTCAGACCCGACAGAATTCCGTCCGATCCGTCCGATCTTGATTCGGGCCTAGGCCGGATTGTTAGGATTTCAACTTATCTGGCGCAGTAGAGTGCGGGCGACCCCGGAGCGCCCCATGTCAGGTCTTAGTTTCCGCCGTTTGGGCGGTGTGTATCAGCTCGTTTTCGAAAACCCCGATGATCTCGCGCGGATTGATACGCTCGACGAGGCCCGGTGGGCGGCCACGAGCGTGCCCATCGAGCAGCTTCACACCGACCCGGCGCTGCTGGAGCGCCTCGACACCGACCGCAACCAGCGGCTGCGGGTGCATGAGCTGCGCGCGGGCCGGGCCTGGCTGTGGGCGCGCCTCGCCGACCGCCGCCGGGTCTGCGCGCCGGACCCCGCCGAGCGCCTGCGGGTCAACCCCGCCTCGATCGCCGTGGCGGACGCCCAGGGCAAGGCCCTCGCCCACCTGTGCCGGCAGGTCAACATCGCCCAGGGGCGCGCGCCCGAGGCGGAGCTCAGCCTCGCCGACCTGCGCGCCTTCCGGGCCGGCTACATGATGACCTTCCCCAACGGCGACGGCGTGGTGCCCCCGGCCCACCTCAGCGACGCGGGGCCGCTCGCGGTGCTGCAGGCTGCGGTGACCGCGACCGGCGGCAGCCTTGATCACTCGGGCGAAGTGGGCGTGAGCGCCGCCAACATCGACGCTTACCTGGAGCGCGTACGGGCCACCCTCGACTGGCGTGCCAAGGGCGTGGCCGAGGCCGCCGCCATCGCGCCGATGGGCGAGGACACCGCGGCGGCGCTCGCGCTGGTCGACGGCCTGCTGCCCAAGCTGCGCCGCTACTTCGCCCAGTGCCGCTTGTTGCTGGTCGAGGCGGGCGCAGAGGCCCGGCTCACCGCCACCCCCGAGCAGCTCGGCGCCATCGACGTCGCCGATCCCGCGGCCATTGACGCCTACCTGCGGGCAGCGCCGCTCGCGACGCCCCGTCCGGGCGGAGCGCTGCACCTCGACGGCCCGCTGAACCCGGGTGACCGCGCCGCCCTGCGCCGGCTGGCCGAGGGGGTCGGCCCGGCCTTGTTGGGCCGCGATGGGCCGCTGACGGAGCTTCAGAGCGAGGACGTGGACGCCCTGCTCGTCGCG
>CANHON010000325.1 GCA_947462115.1 Deltaproteobacteria bacterium
CGCGAGGTTGCTGATGAGCACGCTGTCTCGGTAGTGCTTGAGCGTGTCTTCTTCGAGGTCATCGACCTTGATCTGCACCGAGATGACGCTGTGGGTGGTCTCCGGGTCGGGCACCACCGAGACGAGCAGCTCCTCGTGATCGGGCACCGGGAACCGCTCGCGGGGACGGGCGCCCTCGGGCTTGGGCAGGTCGCCAAAAGCGCCGATGATCGCCGCCTGCATCGCCACGGGATCGAAGTCGCCCACGGCGATCACGGCGATGTTGTCGGCGCGGTACCAGTCGGCGTAGAAGCGCTTGGCGGCGTCGATGCTCAGGGCCTGGATGCTCGCCTCGCCGCCGATGGGGTCCCGCTCGGCGTAGCGGCTCTTGTACAGCAGCAAGGGGAGCACGGCCTCGCGGCCCCGGCTGTCGGCGCCCCGGCCGGTGCGCCACTCTTCGAGCACCACCCCGCGCTCCTTCTCGAACTCGGCGGGGTCGAACAGCACGCCGTCGGTCCAGTCGCGCAGCACGTCCACCGCCGTGTCGAGCACGCCCGGGTCGGTGGTGGGCACCCGCAGCAGGTAGCTGGTGGTGTCAAAGCCGGTCTGGGCGTTGATGTGGCTGCCGAAGGCGAGGCCGATGGACTCCAGCCAGCGCACGAGCTCGGTGCCCGAGAAGCGCCGGGTGCCGTTGAAGGCCATGTGCTCGACAAAGTGCGCGACACCGCGCTGGTCGTCATCTTCGAGGACGGAGCCGGCGTCCACGACGAGGCGGAGGTCGGCGCGGCGCGGCGGGACGGCGTTGGGCTCGATGAAGTAGCGGACGCCGTTGGGCAAGGTGCCGGAGATCACGCCGGGATCGAAGGGCATCGGCGTGTCGAGGGGCGCGCTGGCGAGCTGCCGCACCAGGGCCTCCATGTCGGCGGGCTCGCGGCGATCGCCGGCCATGACCTGCGCGGTGCTGGCCCCCCGGCGGGCCGCGCAGCCGGCGGGGCCGAGGCTCAAGCTCAGGCCGAGGCCGAACAGGCGCAGGGCGCGGAGCGTACCGGAGGCGCGGGGTCGGGCGAAGGGCATCGGGGGCTCCAAGGGGGCGGCGGGCGCGGCGGGCGGCTCGGCGGAGCGGACCGGCGTTCAGGAGTGGGTCGTCTCGGTGGGCTCGTAGTGCGGCGGCGCTTCGGCCTCGGTCCAGGCCCAGGTCTCGTCGGCGGGGTCGAAGTCTTCGGGGTGAAAGTGCTCCCGGCGCCGGTCGTAGCGGCGCGGCTCGTCCCCGCTTGGCTCGCCGAGGGCCCCGGCCTCCACCGCCCGGGCCCGCCGCAGCAAGCGCCGCGCGGCGATGCCCACGAGGAAGGAGGGCAAGCCGAGCACCGCCAGCGACAACACCTCGAGGTCGGCCACATGCCCGGTGGGCGCCGGGGCCGCCCCGCCCTTGCGCAGCCCGTAGAGCCCGCCGCCGACCTCGACCAAAGCGAGCGCGTAGAGCAGCTTGGGGACCGGGGCGATGGTGCGGATGATCTGGGCCAACAGCCCGTCGCCGTCGCCGGCGAGGCTCAGCAGGGCGCCGGCCGCGAGGCCCGCCCAGCCGAAGTTGACGATGCCCGCGCCGATCTGAAGGGCCGCGGCCTGCAGGCGCAGGGTGGGGATCGAGGCGGCGGCCACGGCCGGGAGGCGGCGGGGGCCGTTGGGCTCGTCGCGGGCCGGGGTGGCGGCGTCGGGGTTCCCGTGCTCCAAGGCCGGCCCTGGCGGCATCGGCGTGAAGTAGACCTCGACGTCGAGGCTGGGGCAGGCCTGCTCGGCGATCTCCGCCATCTGGGGGCGGCGCGCCGGGTCCAGCGGACCGGCCTCGAGGCCCAGCAGCACCCGCTGGAGCAGGTGCTCGGGCTCCAGATCGCGCAGCCAAGCGAAAAGAGCGTGCAGCAGGTCCGGTGCGACGAAGGCCAGGGGCCCGAGGCGCTGACCGTCGCGGGCGCCGAGCAGCTCCAGCGTGCAGCCCCAGGCCGCCGGGCTGATCGCGGCCTCGACCCGCAGCGGGCCGGCGCGGGTGGGCAAGCCGAGGCGGGGGCCCGCCCAGGCGTGGAGGCGCTGCAGGGGCAGCCACAGCCACAGGGGCACTTGGCCGCGCTCCGGCGCGCGCAGCCAGGAGATGCGGACCACCCCGGCCCGATCGACGGTGGCGGAGCCCTCGCCGAAGACGCCCACCATCACGCTGGCCAGCTCCATCGGCAGCAGGCAGCTCAGCCACTCGCCGAGGGCCTGGCCCCGCCCGCCGAACAGCGTGCGCTCCAGCAGCAGCGCGCCCGCCACCGCTTGGCGGGCCACCGGCGCCGGCAGGCCACCCCGCGCGACCCGGGCGGGGATGAGGCGGAGCAGCCCGTCGAGGCGCGGCTCCATGCACCGCATCTGCCCGAGCGCCCAGGCGGCCCCGAGGGGATCGGCGGGATCGGGCTCGAGATCGGCGTCGAGGGCCCCGGCGAGCAGCGGGGCGGGGTCGATGCGCCGCGGCGGCGGCAGGCGCACGAGGCCCTGGAGCAGGCCCGCCACCACCGGCGCGCTGCGGGCGCCCATCCACTGAAGCTCGGCCCCGCGCCGCCGCACGTGCACGGTCGGACCGCCGACCCCAACGTCGAGAAAAGCGCCCTCCACGTTGTCGTAGCGGATCTGAAGGGCGCGCTGGGGGCTGCGCACCAGTGCGCGGTGGGTGCTGATGAGCGCGCCGGGCGCGTCCTCGGGGGGCGTGTCCTGAAGCAGCACCAACAGGCGCTCACCGTCGATGTGGTCGGGGCCGCAGCCATAAGCGACGATGAGCGCGTCGAGGCTGGTGCCGGACAAGGACTCGGTGAGGCGCGACTCGGTGCCGTCGAGGAGCTGGGACAGCAGCGCGTCGGCCGTCGGGGCGGCGGCCAGGGGCGCGGGGGCGACGGGCGCGGGGGCGAGGGGGGCCGGCATCGCGGGCTCCGGCGCCGGGGACGGCGGCAGGCGCCGCGCGCGGTGGGGGAGCGGCCGCGGCGGCGTGGGGGGCGGGGCCGCGCAGGCAGCGGCGGGGGACCGGGGCCCCCTATCGCGTCGGGCCGCGGGCCGGCTCTTTGGGCTCCGCCAAGCTGCCGCCCCGGGGCAGGGCCCGGCGGGCCTCAGCGTCCACCGGCAGGGCCAGCTCGAAGAGCATGCCGCCGCCGGGGCGCCGGGCGCAGCGGATGTGACCGCCGACCTCTTCGAGCTCCTGGCGGGTGATGGCGAGGCCGAGGCCCGTGCCCTGCGCCTTCGTCGTATAGAAGGGATCGAAGGCCGCGCGGGCCGTGTCCTCGTCCATGCCGGGCCCGTCATCGGCCACCCGCACCAGCAGGCCGCCCTCGCGGCGCAGGGCGCAGACCTCGACCCGACCGGCCCCGGCCTCCGCGGCGTTCTTGAGGAGGTTTCGCAGCGCCCGGCGAAGCGCGTCGGCGTCGAGCTCCACGAGCGCGCTCCCCTCGCTCAGCGGCGGCTCGGCCTCCTCGGGCCAGGCCAAGCGGGGCACGAGGCTGGCGACGGCGCCCGCCCGCCGCAGCGCCTCTTCGTCCACCCGCAGCACCTCCCGGCAGACCTCGGCGGGCTCCGCGAGGCTGAGCTCGGCCCGGCGCCCGCGGCTCAGCTCCAGGTAGCGCCCGGTGACGGCCTCGATCCGCCGGATCTCCCCGGTGATGGTCCGCATCATGTCGAGCTGCTCGGGGTCGGCCAGCTCATCGCACAAGATCTCGGCGTGCAGGCTCATCGCGTTGAGCGGGTTGCGGACCTCGTGGGTGACCTGGGCGAGCATCTGGCCGACCAAGGCGAGGCGCTCGCTGCGGGCGAGGCGCTCCCGGTCGCGGATGCGCTCGGTCACGTCCTCGCCGACGATCAAGGCGCCGCGCAGGCCGAAGGGCACCAGATCGACGTTGAGCAGACGATCTCCGAAGGGGAGCGCCTCGGTGCGCCCAGGCTGGAGGGGCCGCAGGGAGGCCGGCAGGCTCGCGCCCTCCGCCGCCCCGAACAAGCGCCGGGCCGCGGGGTTGACCATGACCGCCGCGCCGCGCTCCGCCACGACGATGCCCACCTGGATGGTGTCGAGCACGCCCCGCAGCCGCAGGCTGAGCCGGTCGAGCATCTCGGCGCGCTCCTTGAGCCGGCGGTCGCGCTCGGCCACCTCCTCGGCCATCGCGTTCCACTCCCGCACCAGCAAGCCCACCTCGCCGTCGGCGGAGGTGGCCACCCGGCCGGTGGTGCCGGCCTCGCGCAGGCGCTGCACCTGGGCCACGAGCTCGCTGATGGGGCGAAGGGTCGCGAGGGCCGCCACCGACAACAGCCCGCTGAGCAGCAAAGAGATGGCCGCCAGGGCGCCGCCGACCGTGTAGGCCCGGCGCTGGGCCCGGGCGGTCCGGGCGCTCACCGTCTCGATGCGGTCCTCGACCAGCTCGCGGAGCCGGGCCACCCGCAGCACCAGCTCGGCCCGCCGCGCCACCACCGCCTCGTCGAGGGCCAGCTGCTCGTCGGGGGGCCCGTCCGCGCCCGCCCGCTCGTCGGCCTCCGCTTCGCCGGCCCCCGGGCTGGCCCCGTCGGCGGCGGGGGTCCCCGTCGGGGCGGTCCACTCCTCGCGGGCGCGCCGGGCCTCGTCGTAGCGCTGGCGGGCCCCCTCGGCCTCGCTCAACAGCCGGTCGAGCAGGGCCAGGGCCGTGCGCTCCTCTCGATCCGAGGTGACCACCAGAGCGGCCTGCACCACGCTGTGCCCGCGCACCTCAGCCGCGGCCATGCCCGCCGAGAAGAAGGCCGCGCTGGCCCGCCGCGCCGCCTGCGCCGGGGCGCCTTCAGGGGCGGGCCGACCCTGCTCGAGCTCGAGCTGGCGGGTGATGGCGCCGAGCTCGGCCGTGACCGCCGCGAGCGGCAGGTAGCCCCGGTCCAGCACCGCGAGGCGCTGACCGATGGAGCCGAGCTGGACGATGTTGTAGGCGAGCGCCGCGCCCGAGGCCCCCACCGAGAGGATGAAGGCGAGCAGGATCGGCGTGCGAACTGAGCGATCCGCCACGGGCACCCCAGGGCACCCCTAATCCGGCGGCGCGGCCGCTGCGGATCAGCGGGCGGTGTAGGCCCCCTCGCGCCCGAAGGCCTCGGGCAGCTTGCCCTCCTGCACGGTGATCGCGAGCTCGTCGCCCGCCTGGAGCTGCAGCTCGGCCCGGGCCCAGACCGTCAGGTGATCGGGGCTGCGGAGCTCGAGCTGATGGCTGCCGGGGCTGAGGCTGTCGAGCCGGAGCGGCTGCTCGGCGTGCAGGGTGGCGAAGCGCTTGCCGTCCACGACCACGCCGAAGCGCTGGCCGGCGTGGGCCTTGAGCAGCACCCG
>CANHON010000326.1 GCA_947462115.1 Deltaproteobacteria bacterium
GGGGTCGTCAAGGTGCGAGGCTGGCTCGGCAGCAGCGGGCCGGTCTGGCCCACCGGCCCGGCGATCGTGAGCTGCACGCTGATCCCGTCGGGGCGCGCGGGGTCGAGGCAGTCCGCCGGCCGCGCGGCGCAGGGCAGCCCGTCCACCTCGAGGATCGCGTCCCCTAACCTCAGGCCGGCGCGATCGGCGGGCCCCCCCGGCTCCAACCAGCCCACCCGCACCTCGCCCTCAAAGAGCACAGGAAGAAGGCCAGGCATGGCCTGCTCTCCGGGAGCGAAGGGAGCCACAGGGGCGACCGGGCTCGTGGCGGCGACCGGCGCCCTCGGCGCGCTGGGTGCCTTCGCCGCGACCGTCGCAGTCGGCGCGAGCGGTGGGTTCGGGCTGACCAACGACGCTGGGGCGGCGGGCCCGCTCGGCGCCTCCGGAGACCGCGGTGCGGGCGAGCTGCTCGGGGAGTTCGGGGCGATCTGCGCGACCCCGCTCGGACCCCGGCCCTCCGCCCGGATGAGGGCGTGGTGCGCGCCCGGCAGGCCCCGCATCAGCGCGAGGATGACCTCAGATAGCTCGTCTTCGTCCTTGGCCGCCGCCGCCGCGGGGCGCAGCTCGGCGTAGGCCTGGGCCCAGGCCGGCCCCAGCACCTCGGGCTCGGGGTGAACGGCGCTGATGCGCGTGTAGACGTAGTCGAAGGTCTCGAGGCCGACGGTGTTCTCGCGCCCGGCCCGGCCCCGCGCCTCGGCCCCGCCGATGAAGAAGGCGGCCGTCAGCAGGCCCAGCGCAGCGCCCCGCCCGCCGCGCGCCAGGCGGCCGATCCCGCGGGGCCGCTCAGGGCGTCGGGTCACACACGTCTCCGATGCCGTCGCCGTCCCGATCCCCTTGGTCGAACAGGTCGGCGCCGGTGGGGTCGAGCGCGAGCTGCAGGCTGGTCATCGGCGCGCCGCCCTCGAGCAGGCGGATGTAGGTGCCAAAACCGCCGCCTTGATCCCGGACCTTGATGACCAGCCGCTGCCAGTCGCCGGTCAGCGACACCGCGCCGGTGAACTGGTCCACGTTGGTGCCTTGGCAGCTCGCCACGTCCAGCACCTGCGCGCCGTCCAGCCAGGCCCGGGCGCCGTCGTCGGGGCCCAGCGCCAGGGTGGCCGCCCGCGGGCCATCGCTGCGCACGTAGACCGCGAGGTAGACCTCGCGCGGGGCCGAGACGCCGCCGAAGTCGGTGAGCAGCTCGATCCGGTCGGTGGGGCTGTGCAGCAGCGCCCAGCTGTGGGCGCCGGCCGCCTCGCCCAGAACGGGCACCACGACGCTGTCGTCATCGCCGCCCAGCAGGGGCTCCGTGGAGGGGGCGCAGCGGTCGGCCGAGCTCGTGCCGGTGTAGGGGCCCGCCGCGAGCATGTCGCGGATGAAGCCGCTGGCGCTCGGGCCCAGCGGGTCCTCGCCGGGGCCGTTGGGCACCTCGGGGCAGTCGTCGTCGGCGTTGAGGACACCGTCACCGTCGATGTCTTCGTCGCAGTTGGTCGGCAGGCCGTCTTGATCCTGGTCTTGGTCGGCGGGCAGGGTGTAGCGGCCCGCGAGGGGCGGGAGGCGCCGAAGGTCGAGGCCCCAGCGCGGCACCTCGCCCCGCAGCCCCTCGAGGCAGACGGCGTAGGGGCCGGCCTCGACGAAGCGGGCGCCTGCGGCCTCTTCTGGGCGGATGCGGGCGCAGCCGTCCTCGGCCGGGCCAGCGGCGGCGACCATCGTGCCGTCCGGGCGCTGAAGGCTGATCGAGACGCCATCTTCGCAGCCGAGCACCTGCTCGATCTCCAGGCTCTCGCAGACCGCGGCCTCCACCCGCAGGCAGTCGCGGTCCTCGGGCCCGAGCGCGCCTTCGACCCGGACCGCCGCGCTGCCCCCGGAGAGGTCCGCGGCGGGGGTGGCCTCGGCGGCGCTGTCGTTGGGCTCGACCTCGAGGAGGGCGTCGCTGAGGCTGCAGTCGGGGCGGCACGCGGTGGCGGGCCCCCCTTCGGGCGGCTCGCAGGCCTCCCCGGCGTCGATCACGCCGTCGCCGCAGCCGGGCGCGCTGCAGTCGAGGCGACAGGCGTCGGGCAGCTCGTCGGAATTGGCGTCCCCGTCGTCACACTCCTCGCTGCCCTCCACCCGACCGTCGCCGCAGCCGGGCGGGACCGGGGCCGGACCGCCGCCGTCGCCCCCGCCATCGCTGCCCGCGGCGGTGTCGGCCGGGCGGTCGTCGCCAGCCTCGGCCGCCGGCTTGGGGTCGGCCGCGCAGCCCGCGGCCAACAGCAGGGCCCCCAGGAGTGTGCCCCCCAGGAGGGTGTGGTGAAGAGAGACGCGGTGGGAGCCGCCGGGGGAGACGCGGTGGGCGCGCCGCGCCGCAGAACCAGCGGGCCGGGCGGGAAGGGGGCTGTGGTCGCGCATCGGCTCACCTCGCTGGGCGGCCCAAGCTAACCCCGCTGCGATAGCCTGCGGGCGGAGGTGCCCATGGGCCCGTTCCGCTCCCGCTCGGCCGTTTCCCCTGCAAACCCCTGGGGCCGCCGGGCCCGCGCCTCCGCCCCAGCCCTGGTCAGATTGGCGTGCTGCGCGGTGTTGTTGTCGGTGGTGGCGCCCCTGTCCGGTCGCGGCGCCGCGGCCGCGCCCGCGCCGGCGGACCGCTGGTTCTACCCCGGGGAGGGCCCGGCGGTCGCGGTCATCGCCCCCGACGGCACAGTGGGCGGCATGCGGGCGGCCACCAACGGCTGGATCTTGCTGAAGGCTGACGAAGCCGGCGCTGCCGCGGTCGCGCAGGCGCCCGGGGTGGCCGAGCTCGTCGCGGAGCCCGGCGACGGCACCGTCTTCGCCGCGCGCACCGACGGGCGGGACGAGGCGGCGCTCTCCCGGACCTTGCGGTCGCTGCCGGGCGTGCGCTGGGCCCACCCCGATCTGGTGGTCTGGCCGGAGCCCACCGCGCTCCCCGCCGACCCCTTCGCCGCCGACCAGTGGCACCTCGAGAACCTCGGCCAGCGCGGCTGGACTACGGACGCCGACATCGACGCCGAGCGCGCCTGGGCCATCGCCGCGGGCGGCGGCATGGTCGCGATCATCGACGAGGGCGTCGATCTGCTCCACGCCGACCTCGACGTGGTGGCGGGCTATGACTACGCCGACGACGACGCGGATCCTTCGCCCGGCGACGGCCCGCACGGCACCGCGGCGGCCGGCCTCGCGGCGGCCATCGGCGGCAACGGCGTGGGCATCACCGGCGTCGCGCAGCAGGCCCAGGTCTACGGCATCCGCTTGTTGGGCGGCTCAACCTCGCTGCGCAACATCCGCCTCTCCTTCATCGAGGCCGTGGACGCTGGCGCCGACGTGCTCAGCAATTCCTGGGGCTTCAACAACGGCTGCGACAGCTACGAGACCTACGCTGGCATCGACGATGGCGTGCAGTACGCCGAGACGGTCGGCCGCGGCGGTCGGGGCGCGGTGGTGGTCATCAGCGCCGGCAACGGGGACTGCGACAATTCCGGCGACGGCCTGCTGGCCCAGCCCCTCGTGGTGGGCGTGGCGGCCAGCGACGGGAATGACCACCGCGAGGGCTACTCCAGCTATGGCACCGGCGTGGACATCACCGCGCCCTCCGGCGGCGTGCTCAGCACCGACCTGACCGGCAGCCCCGGCTACGGCTCCTGGGCCAGCGACCCGGACTACGCCGACTTCTCCGGCACCAGCGCCTCGGCCCCCGTCGTGGCCGGGGCCCTGCTCGTGATGTTCAGCGCCAACCCCGAGCTGACCGCCGCCGAGGCCCGCGCCGCCCTCTGCCTCACCGCCGACAAGATTGACCTGGAGGAGGGCGCTTACGACGAGCGGGGCTGGAGCGCCCGCTATGGCTGCGGCCGGGTCAACGTCGGCGCCGCCACGGCCCTGGTGCAGAACAGCCCGCCCGGCGCGCCCACCCTGCTCGGCCCGCTGGCGCCCGCCTACGAGGACCGGGTGGTGCTGTCCTTCGCCCCGCCGGTCGATCCCGACGGCGATCGGCTGCGCTGCGAGGTGCTGCTGTGGACCGATGATCCCGCCGCCGCCGAGGCCCGGCCCGCCACCGACGGCGCCCTCGACCTCACCGGCGAATTGGCCGCCGGCGACGCGCGCAGCTGGACGGCCCGCTGCGCCGACGGCTGGGTGATGGGCCCCGAGGCCGAGCCGCTGACCCTCACCGTGGCCTCGACCGCCGTTCCCGAGGACAGCGGCGCGGCGGGCGACGGCGCGGCGGACGGTGCGGACGACAGTGAAGACGACGGCGTCACCGACGCGGATCGAGACGGGAGCGCCGATGCCGACGGCGACAAAGCCGAAGGCGGCTGCGGGGGCTCCGGCGCCGCGCTGCTGTGGGCGCTCGGCCTCGCCGCGCCCCTCCGCCGTGGACAGCGCGCGCTCAGTCGGCGGCCGCCCAGCCATTGCCCGCCCAGGTGAAGGTCTGGGTGTAGTGCTCATCGTCCGCGGGCGCGATGAGCCGCCGCACGGCCTCGCCGTCGAAGGTCCACTTCTCATCCCAGCGGTCGTCCCGGTCGAGGTCGATGCGCAGGCGGGTGACCGTGGTGTGGCCGGGATCGCGGTACACGTTGATTTTGTAAGGCGTATCCTTGCTTTTGGTGGCGTCGTGCACCTTCTCGGAGCGCAGGGTCCGCCCCTGCCAGGAGAAGGCCTCGCGGTCCACCTCGCGCAGGCCGTGGCCGAGCACCACCCGGCCGCCGCCGACCGGGGCGGGCTCCTCTTCTTCGGCGAGCTCCTCGGCTGAAGGGCCGCCGAGCACCGGCACCGCCTCATCTTCCAGCGGCTCGTCGGGGTTGACGTCAGCGGCGGTCACCTCACGCGCGGCCGGCGCGCTCCCCGCGGCTGGGGCGCCCGGAGCGGACGGGCGCTGCGCAGGGTCGAGGCCGGGCTCCGGCGGCCCGATGGGCGTCGGGGGGAGGGCCACCGGCGTCGCTTCGCTGGGGCTCTGGGCGGCGTCGCCGCTGCAGCCGAACACGAAGAGCACCGACAGCACGGTGCTTTGGACGAGCTTGCGGGGGGCGATTCGGTCGGGGGCTGCGCGCACGCAGGGCTCCTCTCGGCGCCGCTCCGGGGGCGTCGGGCGGTGAGACGCGGCGCGGCAGCATAGGCGGGCCCGGGCTCCGGGGCACGTCCGGGCCGGGCAGCGGGGAGGCTCCGCGCGCGCGCCCATCGGGCGGCGATCCTGGGGTAGGCTCCGGCGGCGGGTCCCGGCTGCGCCCGCTGCACCACCGCCCGTCCGCAGCGCCAGCTCGCACCGCCTGCTCGCACCGCTTGTTCGCACCGCTTGTTCGCAC
>CANHON010000327.1 GCA_947462115.1 Deltaproteobacteria bacterium
CTGAACATCGAGCAGCCCGCTGATCCCGCCTTGGCCACCGCGAGCTCGCTGCGCCGCCTCGGCCGGGCCCCGGAAGATCGGGCCGCCTTGGTGGGGGCGATGGTGCGGGCCATCGACGCCGTGGACCCCCACGCGCCCGGCGGCCTGGATCGCTGGCGGGCCCGGGCCCACACCTTGGGGCGGCGGGTGCGGGTCGGGGAGATCGAAGGGATCGCCGAGGCGATCCGCGAGGACGGCGCCCTCCTCATCGACGGCCGCCCGATCCTCACCGGCGACGTCGAGCTCGTGACAGGTGAGCGACCGGACGAACCGCAATAGGGGGCCCGGCGCCACGGAGCCGGCGCCGCCAGGGAGAGCCCATGCTGCTCGTGATTGACGTCGGCAACACCAACATCGTGCTCGGGGCCATGGAGGGCGACAAGGTCGTCCACCACTGGCGCGTGACCACCGCCCCCCGCACCACCGACGAGTTCGGCCTGCTGCTGCTGCAGCTCCTCGGCCACCGCGGGGTCAACAAAGATCAGCTCCACGGCGTCGCGTTGAGCTGCGTGGTGCCGAGCGTGCTCTACGCCATCGAGAAGGCCACCCGTCGCTACCTCGACCTCGACTGCCATGTCGTGGGCCGCGGCAAGACCGGCATGCGGGTGCGCACCGACAACCCCCGCGAGGTCGGCGCCGATCGCATCGTCAACGCGGTCGCCGCGTGGCGGCGCTTCCAGAGCCCGCTGGTGGTGGTCGACTTCGGCACCGCCACCACCTTCGACTGCGTGGACCACCACGGCGACTACGTGGGCGGGGCGATCTCGCCCGGCTTCCGCATCTCCGCCGACGCGCTCTTCACCCGCACCGCCAAGCTGCCCCGCGTCGAGGTCGAGAAGCCGGCGCGCGCCATCGGCACCAACACCACGGCGTCGATGCAGAGCGGCCTGTTCTGGGGCTACGTGGGCCTCGTGGACGGCCTCGCGCGCCGCTGCAAACAAGAGCTGGCGGAGCTCGTGCCCGACGGCGATCCCAACCGGATCCGATGCATCGCCACCGGCGGCCTCGCCAACCTCGTGGGCAGCGCCTGCGCCGAGGTCGAGGCGGTCGACAACGACCTCACGCTCATCGGGCTGCGCATGCTCTGGGAGCTCAACCGCGGCCGCCGCTGAGGGCTCCGGCGCGTCGGCTTGACGCCACCGGGCCCCCGCCGGACAATCCCCGCGACCGCCGCCCCGGCGGCCCGAGGTGCCCCGTGTCCCAGAGCCAAAGCCCCGCCATCCCCTACGCCAAGCTCGGCGTCCCCGAGGCGCTGGAGGCCCGGGTGGCCCCGACCGCGCCGGTCCAGGGCCGGCTCGCCCTCGCCCGCGGCCTCGTGCCGATCGCCCCCGAGGCCCAGCTCGGCGTGCTGTACCTGCTGGCCACCGACGCCGACGCCGCGGTGTCCAAGGCGGCCCGGGCCTCGCTCAACGAGCTGCCCACCAAGCTGTTGCTCGGCATCATCAGCATCAAGACCCACCCCAAGATCTTGGAGTACCTCGCCGATCAGCGCCCGCCCGAGGGCCCCCTCGACGAGCGGCTGGCCATGCTCCGGGTGTGCAACGACCGCACCGTCGAGCTCATCGCCGCGCGCGCGGAGGCCGGGCTTTGCGAGCAGCTGTGCCGCAACCACGAGCGGCTGCTCATGACCCCCGGCGTCTTTGTCGCGCTGCACGCCAACCCCGCCTGCGCCGAGGTGCACCTCAACAGCGCCGAGGCCTTCTTGCGGATGCAGCAGGCGATGCCCACGGTCCCGGCCCGCCGCCCCTTCTTGTCGGCCATCGATGACGATGCGGTGATCGAGGCCGCGCCCGCGCCGGTGGCCCCGGCCGCCGCCCCCGCCAAGGCCGCCCGGCCGGCTGCCCCCGCGGCCGCCGACCCGCTCACGCCGACCGCCCCCAAGATCGACCTGATGGCCGAGATCGAGGCGGCCCTCCGCGGAGAGCGCAGCCCGGCCTTCTTGGCCGCCGAGGAGACCGGCCTCGACATGTTCGACCTGCGGACCATCACCACGGGCGCCAAGGACACCGCCCTCGGCGCCTTTGAGTTCGACTTCGCCGACGAGGCCGACAGCTTCTCCTGGGACCTCACCGAGGAGAGCGGCGGCAGCGGCGGCGAGGACGACGGCACCACCAAGGCCACCGCCAGCATCGAGCGTCGGATCGCCGAGATGAGCGTCGGCAAGAAGATCAAGCTCGCCTTCCTCGGCAACAAAGAGGCCCGCGCCATCCTCATCCGCGACCGCAACCGCGTCGTGGCCGGGGCGGTCGTCAAGTCGGGCCGGCTGACCGAGCAGGAGGTGAGCAGCTTCGCCGGCAACAAGAACCTCGACAGCGAGGTCATTCGCGAGATCGTGGCCAACAAGGAGTGGACGCGCAAGTACCCGGTCAAGGTGGCCTTGGTGAACAACCCCAAGACCCCGGTGAGCGAGGCGGTGGCGATGGTGAGCCAGCTCCAGAAGAAGGACCTGATGATGCTCACCCGAAACCGGAACGTCCCGAGCGTCGTCGGCGCCGCCGCCGTCCGCCTGTTCCGCACCAAGTACCGCGGCGGCTGAGCCCGCCCCGGCGCCCCCGCTGGCCTTGGGCGCGGCGGGCGGCCTTCGGCTACACTCCCCCGGCCAGCCCGTCGGCGACCCCGGTCCCGAAGCTCCCGGGCGGCGACCAAGGTGGCATGAACGATCAAAACGACGGCCAGCACCTCGCCCCCACCGGCGGTGAGGCGCCCGAGGTCGGCCAGCGCACCGAGACCGGCGACGAGGCCGCGCCCTACCGGCAGAGCCTGCGCTTCCCGAGCGGGCTCGCCCTGCGCGAGCTGGTGGGCGAGACCGGCGGCCACCTCAAGGTGATCGGCAAGCAGCTCGGCCTCAAGGTGGGCCAGCGCGGCGACCAGATCCACATGACTGGCAAAGCCGAGGCCATCGACGCTGGGCGCGCCGTCCTGCTGCAGCTGTTCGCCGTGGCCAACGAGGGCCACAGCCTCACGCCCGCCGACGCCGAGCGCGCCTGCCGCTTGTTGGCCGCCGACCCGGGACTGGAGCTGCTGGGCCTGTACCGCGAGGTCATCAGCCTCGGGGGCGGCAAGCGCCGGCTCTCGCCCCGCACCGCCACGCAGCGCAGCTACGTCCAGGCGATCCGCGCCCACGAGCTGGTTTTTGGCGTGGGCCCGGCCGGCACCGGCAAGACCTTCCTCGCCATGGCCATGGCCCTGCACGCCCTGTCCCTCGGGGAGGTCAAGCGCATCGTCCTGTGCCGTCCGGCGGTCGAGGCAGGAGAAAAGCTGGGCTTCTTGCCGGGGGATCTCGCAGAGAAGGTCAACCCCTACCTGCGTCCGCTCATCGACGCCCTCAACGACCTCGCCGGCTACGACCGGGCCGAGCGCCTCCTCAAGCAGGGCGCCATCGAGGTGGCCCCCCTCGCCTTCATGCGCGGCCGCACCCTGTCGGAGGCCTTCATCATCCTCGACGAGGCCCAAAACACCACGCCCGAGCAGATGAAGATGTTCCTCACCCGGCTCGGCCAGGGCAGCCGGGTGGTGGTGACCGGGGACATCACCCAGATCGACCTCCCCGCCGGCACCCGCAGCGGCCTCGTCGACGCCCTCGCCGTGCTGCGCGACGCCGAAGAGGTGCAGGTAGTCCACTTCACCGACATTGACGTCGTGCGGCACCCCTTGGTGGCCACCATCATCCGCGCCTACGCCCGCGCCGAGGCCCTCGCCGCCGATCGGGCCGAGGCCCGCGCCAACCGCGCCCGCGACGCCCAGCCCCCGCGCAGGCGCCCGGCCCCGCCGACCGCCGACCCGGCCCACCCCGATGGTTGAGCCGCGCGCGCCGCGCTGGCCGCCCGGCCCGAGGGCCCGACGCTGGCTGACCCTCGTTCTGCTGAGCGTCGGCTCCGCCCTGCTGATCGTCGAGGAGCTCCACACCCCGACCCTGAGCCCCGAGGCCGGCGCCGTGATCGAGCGCGACATCCGCGCCAGCGTCGCCTTTGAGTTCGTCGATCAAGTGAACACCGAGGCCGACCGGAGCCGGGCCGAAGCCCAGGTCATGCCGGTCTTCGACTTCGATCCCAAGCTGGCCGACCGGGTGCAGGCCCGGGTCTCCGAGGGCTTCAGCGCCGCCCGCGGGCGGTTCAACGAGGCCACCCTCGCGGCCCGCGCCGCCGGTCGGGCGGAGCTCAACGAGGCCGAGCGCTCCGCCATCGCCCTGGAGTTCGTGCACCAGCTTGAATTCACCCTGGATCCCGAAGACCTCGACCGCATCGCCGCCTTGGGCTGGTCCCGCTCCACCGAAGAGCTGGCCCGCAACCTGCTTGACGTGGGGATGCGCGCCTACATCCTGCCGGATCGGAGCGTGCTGCCCTCTGGGGCCCGCGCCATCAGCGTGCTCATCCTCGGCGACCGGCGCGATGAGCTGATGCTCGAGGACTACAGCGTCCTGCGCACGCCAGCCGAGGCCCGCCAGCAGGTCTCGCTCTACGCCCTGGAGTACTCCAAGGCCACGCCCGAGGAGATCAAGGCCGCGGTCGCCATCGCCCGGGCGGGGCTCCGGCCCAACTTCTCGTACAACCAGGCGATCACCGAAGACCGCCGCCAGGCCGCCCGAAACAACGTCGGCGAGCGCGTTCACCGCGTCGCGCGGGGCACGAGCCTCGCCCGCGCCGGCGACATCGCCACCGCCCAGCAGGTGCAGCAGCTCGAGGCCCTCCAGAGCCGCCAGGGCGCGGCGGGCCCGCTCGGCGTCGGCCTTTCGGTCTTGGTGCTCTGCGGCCTCATCTTCACCGTGGTGTTCCAGTACGCCCGGGGCGCCTTGCCGGGCTTCTCCACCAAAAACCGGGATCTGGAGGCCTCGGCGCTGCTCCTCCTCATCGTCGCCTCGCTCGGCCGGCTGGCCCGCGAGCTCAGCGCCGGCTTGGCCGAGGCCTCCGCGGGCGCGATCCCGCCCACGGCGCTGTTCTTCTTGGTGCCCATGGCCGGCGGGGCGATGCTCGTTCGGGTGCTCACCAACGGCGAGACGGCCCTGGTCTGGACCCTGCTGGCCGCCTGCCTCCTCGGCCTCCAGATGGACAGCGCCGCGCTGATGACCGTCTACTTCGCGGTCTCGGGCCTCGTGGCGGCCGGGGCGGTGGCCGGCCGGCAAGAGCGCCTCGGCGTGCTCCGCGCGGGCCTGCTCGCGGCCCTGGTCAACGCCGGGGCGGCCGTTTTGGTCTGCCTCGTGCAAGCCTGGGTCGGCGTCGCCGCCGGCACCGAAGGGCCCGCCCTC
>CANHON010000328.1 GCA_947462115.1 Deltaproteobacteria bacterium
AGCGCGAGCCACGCGGTGAGCCCGGCTCGTGGGGGCGCGCTGCGGCGGGGTGCGAACATGGGCGGGGTCACTCCTGCGACGGCTTGGGGGCGCGAGGGGGGCGTTGAGGGGGCGATGAAGGGGGCGAGTCCCTTGCGGGTCGCCTCGCGCGGGGGCATGAGGCGATGCGGGCCTGACAGGCCCCTGACTTTGCCCTGCACGATGGGCCCAGGCGCCCCACGGGGGGCTGGGCTCCCGGATCAAGAGCGGCCCGCCCGAGCCTATCGGGCTGGAGGAGACGATGAACGTTTTTCGCATGATGCCCTCGTTGGCGCTTCTTTTGGCCGCTGGCCTGTTCACCGGCTGCGACGGCGGCGGCGATGACAAAGACACCGGCGGCGCCGACGGCGCGACGGACGGCACGACCGACGGCACCGACGGCACGACCGACGGCACCGACGGCACGACCGACGGAACGGATGGCACCGATGGGGCCGACGGCGGCGCCACCGATGAGGACGGGGACGGCTTCGCTGTTGACGTCGACTGCGATGACACCAACGACGCCATCAACCCCGACGCCGACGAGGTCTGCGACGGCGTCGACAACGACTGCGACGCCCTGGTGGACGCTGAGGACGACTCCATCACCGGGCTCTCCACCGTCTACGTGGACGGCGACGGCGACAGCTTCGGCGACGAAGGCGTGAGCTCCGAGGCCTGCGAGGCCGGCGCTGGCTTCGCCCTGGTTGGCGGCGACTGTGACGACGCCAACTCGGCCATCAACCCCGACGCCGACGAGGTCTGCGACGGCGTAGACAACGACTGCAGCGGCGACGCGGACGGCAGCGACGCGATCGATGGCGACCTCTACTTCACCGACCTCGACACCGACGGCTACGGCACCGGCGAAGGCTTCCTGAGCTGTGAGCTGCCCTCCGACGCCGCGCCCGTGGACGGCGACTGCGACGACACGAACAACGCCGTCAACCCCGGCGCCGAGGAGCTGTGGTACGACGGTATCGACGCCGACTGCGACGGCATGAGCGACTACGACGTCGACATGGACGGCTTCGACAGCAATGGCTACGGCGGCGACGACTGCGACGACACCAACGCGGGCGTGAGCCCCGCCGCCACCGAGGTCTGGTACGACGGCGTGGACGCCAACTGCGACGGCATGAGCGACTACGACGCCGACATGGACGGCTACGTCAGCGCCGAGTACGAAGGCTCCGACTGCGACGACAGCGACGCCGCCACCAGCCCCGGCGCCGCCGAGGTCTGGTACGACGGCATCGACGGCGACTGCAACGGCCGGAGCGACTACGACGCCGACCGGGACGGCTTTGACAGCGACGCCTACTCGGGCTCCGACTGTGACGACGCTGTGGCGGCGGTCTACCCCTACGCGCTCGAGCTCAGCACCGACACCGACGGCATCGACAACGACTGCGACGGCACCACCGACGCCGCGGACACCGACGCGCGGGTCCTCGTCTACACGGACTACGACGATGGCGTCTCCAGCGTCACCTTCGGCGGCGGCTTCACCTTCCCCTTCTGCGGCAGCGCCCGCACCACGGTGAAGGTGGACAGCAACGGTCGCCTGCACTTCGGTGCCGGCGGCTCGGACTTCAGCCCCAGCGGCTCCGACATGACCAGCAACCCCACGGGCACCTCGAGCCTCGACAAGGCCCCGATGATCGCCGCCCACTGGGATGACATGACCGCCGACACCAACGGCGACATGTACGTCGTGGAGTACGGCGACGCGGTCGGCGTGTACTGGGTGGGCCTCGACTACTACTTCTTCGCCGGCAACGTCGGCCCGGTCTCGGCCAGCGCCCTGATGTTCGACGATGGCTCGTTCTGGCTCTCGCAGGACGACATCTACAACAACGCCGGCGTGTACCCCACCGACGCCATCGTGGGCTTCACCTGCGGCACCACCGGCACCACCGTCCGCGAGACCGACCTGAGCGCCGCTCGTCCCAACCCGGGCGCCTTGGGCCTCGGCAACGGCACGCAGCGGATCCTGTGGGAGCGGTTCCTGTACGAGTACACCGGCGCCTTCTCCGACACCCTCACCTCGACCAACGTCTTCGACCTCGACGGCCAGGTCCTGCGCTTCTGCCCGACCCTGGGCGTCGACGGCGACGGCGACGGCTTCACCGCGGACTGCGGTGACGCCAACGACAGCGACGTCACCATCCGGCCCTAAGCAGCGCCACGGCGGCGCTCCGCAGGGCTCCTGCTCCTGTTGAGTGCCGCTGCGCTGGCCGCGGGCTACCCCATCGGGCGGTCCGCGGCCTTCGTCCGTTTTGATCGTCGGCGCGCCGCGGCGCCTTCACCTTGATCTTTGGGGTCTGCGATGCTCCGGCGCCTGCCTTCGCGTGTCTGCTCCCGTAGCTTGCTGATCTTCGCGATCTCTCCGCTGTGGGCCCTGACCGGCGGCTGCGCCGGCGACACCGTGCTCATCACCAAGGGCGAAGATCCGGCACCTTCGCTGCAGCTCTCCGCCGACGCGCTGCTGTTGCCGAGCAGCGGCGAAGCGGTGCCGCTCACGCTCACCAACGTCGGGGACGGTCCGCTGCGGGTCAGCGCGCCTGTCCTCGACGTCGAAGGTGAGGTGGCCCTGACCCTCCCGCCGGGCCTGCTCGACGCCCCCCTCGCCGCAGGCGCCTCCGCCACGCTCAGCCTCGCCTGGTCCGGCGGCGCTGCGGTGAGCGGCGCGCTGGTCGTGATCAGCGACGATCCCATCGATCCCGCGGCCCGGGTCTCGCTCGCCTCTGAAGAGAGCGGGGCAGATGGCGCGGCGGACGGCGCGGCGGACGGCGCCGCAGACGGGGGCCCCGACACCGGCACGGACGGCGGCACGGACGGCGGCACGGACGGCGGCACCGACGGAGGCTCCGACGGGAGCGCGGTGGCGGCCCTGTGCTGGTCGGTCCCGCACCTCGACGTCGGGGCCTTCGCGTTGATCAGCCCCCCGGCCAACCCCGTTCAGCTCTCCAACTGTGGCGATGTGGACGTCGTTCTCACCGAGCTCGACGCGAGCGAGGGCTGGGCGGTGCTCGAGGGCGCGCCGAGCTTGCCGGTGACGCTGTCCCCCGGCGACCTGCTGGACCTCGCGCTGCGGCTGAGCCCGCCGGTCGCGGGCGGTTTTAGCGGCTCGACCGTGGCGCGCTCCGATCTCGCGCCCGACGCCACCTTCACCTGGGAGGGCTCGGCGGAGGCCCCGGTCTCCCCCTCGGAGTACCGCTGGACCGGCGCCGAGCAGACCTATGTCGTGGGCGCTGGGGTCACGGCCCTGACGGTCAAGGCCTGGGGCGGCGGCGGTGGAGCGGGCGACAACACCGCCGGGGCCGTCTCTTCCGGCGGCGGCGGCGGCTTTGTCCAGCTCAGCGTGGCCGTCAGCCCGGGCGAGGCGCTGCGGGTCCGCCCCGGGCAGGGCGGGACCACGCCAGGCGGCGGCGGCGGCGCCTCGGTGCTCAGCCGGGCAGACGGCTCGATCCTTCTGGTCGCGGCGGGCGGCGGCGGCGGCGGGACGGACGGCGGCTCCCGGCTCACCGTGCCGGGCGACGGCGGGCCGGGCGGCGGCAGCAGCGGCGGCAATGGCGTCAGCCAGGGCGATATGACCTGGGGCTACGCCACCGGGGGCGCCGGGGCGAGCGCCGCGGCGGGCGGCGTCGGCGGCCTCGCGGGTCGTGCGGCGGCCAGCGGTCCGGCTTGCCCGGGCGCGGCGGGGGCCTCCTTGGCGGGCGGCGGCGGGGCCACCGGCTCCAGCTCGTGCACGATCGCGGCGGCGTCGAGCCTGGACGCGGCGGGCGCTGGCGGCAGCAACGGCGCGGGCGGCGGCGGCGGCTCCGGCTGGTTCGGCGGCGGCGGCGGCGGCAGCCTCTACACCTACTTTGGCGGCGGCGGCGGCGGCGGCAGCTCCTACGGCCCGGGCGGCACGCTCACGGCCGGCACCGGGCGCTCCCCCGGCGGGGCCGGCGACGTGGACTGGGACGGCCTCGCGGGCACCGGCGGCGCGCCCGGCGCTTGGCCGAGCGTGGCCTCCACCCCCGGCGAGGGCGGGCTCATCGTCTTCCGGTGAAGGCCGTCGGCCGACGAGCACGCGGGCGGAGCGGGCCCCTCCCGCTCAGCCGGCTTGGCGATCGGGCGCCGGCGCGAGGCGGTCGAGGGGCGCGGCCCAGCCCACCTCCAGGGCCGCCCCGAGCGCGCGGAGGCTGGCGACGAAGATCTGCTCGGTGACCCGGGTGGTCTCGGCGATGACCGCCGCCTCAAAGCGCCGCCGCCACATAACCTCCGCTTCGAAGAGGCCGCGCTTGAGGGTGATGTCGAGCTGTGCCGGGCTGAATTCCGGCGGGCGGAGCAGCCCGTGGCCGATCAGGATGAGCCGCGCCGGCGACCGACCGCTGCGGGCGGCGAGCTCGCTGGCCGCGGCCTCGACCAGCCAGCGGCTGGCGGCCTCCAGGCGGCGTCGACCATGTACAAAGTATAGCGCGTGCACGGGGACGCGGACCCCAGGGCTGATCTGGCGGAGCCAGCCGATGCGCGGCGCGCTCTCCACCGCGTCTTGGCGCAGGCCTTGGGCCCAGTGGGCGCAGTCCGCGCGGAGCATGGCCACCGCCCGCTCGACGATGGCGTCGAGGGCGGTCGGGGCGGCGGGGTCGGAGGCCTGGGCTGCGGTCATCGGGCCTCCGGGGGCGGCGGCGGGCGGGGTGCTCCCTCCCAATTCGCCCATCTGGGCGGGGTCTGCGAGCCGATCAGGCTTGCAGGCGCTTTCGGGGGCGCTCAGGGCCGCGCGGCCGCCGGTCGGAGCGCGCAGAGGACCTCGGCGTGCTCGGTGCCCGGGAACATGTCAAAGACGACCAGCTCGCTGATCTGATAGCCGGCGGCCCGCGCCTGCTCGAGGTCCTTGGCCAAGGCGTGCGGGTTGCAGGAGACGTAGAGGATCAGCCGGGGCCGGGTCAGCGCCAGCTGCGCCAGCACGTTGCCGGCGCCGATGCGCGGCGGGTCGAGGACCGCGAGGTCGAAAAAGGCGTCGCCGCAGGCAAAGCGGTGGGCGTCGGCCCGGCGGATGTCGCAGCGGGCCGGGGGCAGGCCCCAGGCGGCGGCGGTCTTGGTGGCGTCCCCGACCGAGCCCGGGGCCGACTCGATGAGGGTGAGGTCCACGCCGGCGTGCGCGAGGCCCAGCGTGAGGTTTCCGACGCCCGCGTAGAGGTCGAGCACCCGGCTCGGCGCCTCCGCCAGCAGCCGCGCCTGCACCGCCG
>CANHON010000329.1 GCA_947462115.1 Deltaproteobacteria bacterium
GGACCGAGGGGCGGCTGCGGGGCCGGCGGCTGCGGCGCGGGCGGGCGGGCCGGCGGGGGCGCGGGCGGGCGGGCGGGCGCCGCGGGGGAGGGCGTCTGCGGGATCGGTCGCGGGGCCACCTGGGGGAGGGGCGCGGGCTGGGGCGCGCTCGTCCGCTGCGGATCCTCGGCGTTCTCCGCGCCTTCAGACTGGATCGCGATGGTTCGGCCGAGCAGCCCGAGCTTGTCCTCCGCTTCGCCGCGGCGGCGCATGTGCTCGGCCACCGCTTGGCGCGCCCAGGCCTTGAGGCCCTGCCCCGCCATCTGATCGGCGGCGTCCTGCAGCAGCGCCTCGCAGTCGCCGGCGGTGGGCCGCGCGCCGGGGCTCCAGCGGAGCATCTCGGCGAGGATCGGCACCATCGGGCCGTGGCTCTGGGCGATCTGCTCGAGGCGCTGCTCCACCCGGCGCTCGTGGCCGTCTTGGCGGACCTTGGGCTGCCCGAAGCTCTCGCCCGCCGCCGCCTGCCACAAGGTGACGGCGAGGCCGTAGACGTCGGCCGCCGGGGAGACCTCGCCGGTGATGATGTACTCCGGCGCCATGTAGTTGAGCGTGCCGAGCATGAGCTGGCCAGTGCTGCTCTCGCGGGCGTCGAAGCGGGCGCGCGCGACGCCAAAGTCGAGCAGCTTGACCGTACCGCTGGTGGTCACCATCACGTTGGCGGGCTTCACGTCGCGGTGGATGACGCGGAGCTCTTCGCCGGTGGTGGGGTGCCGGGCGATGTGGGCGCGGTGCAGGCCGCCAGCCACGCCGCTGCCGATCTCCGCCAGGGCGCGGGGCGGTGGGCGACCGCCGGCCTCGCTCAACGAGTCGAGATCGGCGCCCTCGACGTACTCCATCATGACGGCGTCGAGCTGCTCGACGCGCACCATGTCGAGCACCTTGAGGATGGCGTCGTCCTGCAGCAGGCCGAGGAGGCGCGCCTCGTCGCGGATGCGGGCGAGGAGCTGGGTGCTGTCGTCGGCGGGGCGACGGTGGAGCACTTTGACCGCGACCTGTCGGCGAAAGCCCTGGCCGGAGCTGAGCTCTGCCAGGTAGACGGTGCCAAAGGCACCAGAGCCAACGGTGCGAATAAAGGTGAGGGCGCGCATTGCGCGGGAATGTATCACGCGCGGGCCGCCGGCTCGGCGGGCTTAGGCCTCGACCGTGGGCATCAGGATCACGTCGGTGCGCAGGCCGAGCAGGGCCAAGGCCGCCGCGTAGCGCTCGGGCCTCGGCAGGTCCAAAACGATGCGGTGGTCGCTGTCCGCGAAGAGCCAGCTCCCTTCGTCGAGCTCGCGCTCCAGCTGGCCCGGGCCCCAGCCGGAGTAGCCGAGCAGCAGGTCAAACTCGACCTCCTCGGCGCACAGGCGGCTGAGGCGCTCGGCGCTGGGGCTCACGGCCAGGCCGTCGTCCAGGGACCAGCCCTCGTGGTCGGAGACCGACCCGCGCCACACGACGAAGCCCACGCCCTCGCCCACCGGGCCGCCCCAGCCGGTCTTGCCCCGCAGCCGCACCGGCGCCTTCACCGAGAGGCGCTCCAGCACCTCATTCACCGTGACATCGCCGTCTCGGGTGAGCACCAGCCCGAGCGCGCCCTGGTCGTCGTGGTGACAGATCAGGACGACGGTGTGGTCGAAATTGTGGTCACGGAGCTGCGGCGAGGAGATGAGCAAGCCCTTGAGGCCCATGGCTTAGCTCGAGACCCCATAGTCACGGATGGGCTCGATCTGCGGCGGCTTGCCCTCGGTGATGACCTCCTCGGTGATGGTGACCTCGCGGATGTTGTCCTCGGAGGGCACCTCGTACATGATGTCGAGCATCACGGTCTCGAGGATGGTGCGCAGACCGCGGGCGCCGGTCTTGCGGATGGCGGCGCGCTTAGCCACGGCCCGCAGCGCGGCGTCGGTGAAGTTGAGCTTCACCTTCTCGAACTTGAACAGCTTCTGGTACTGCCGCACGATGCTGTTCTTGGGCTCTTGAAGGATGCGGATGAAGTCCTCTTCGCCGAGGTCATCCATCACCGCGAGCACCGGGAGGCGGCCGATAAACTCGGGGATGATGCCGAACTTGTCGAGGTCTTCGGGGGTGGTGCGCTGCAGGAGCTTGCGCTTGTCGTTGACCTTGTCCTCTTGACCGTCTTCGCCGGGCTTGAGGAAGCCGACCTTCTTCTTGCCCAGGCGCTGCTCGATGATCTTGCCGAGGCCCTCGAAGCTGCCGCCCACGATGAACAAGATGTTCGAGGTGTCGACCTGGATGTACTCCTGGTTGGGCAGCCGCTTGTTGCCGCGGACCTGGATGTTCGCCTGGGAGCCCTCGATGATCTTGAGGAGGGCCTGCTGCACGCCCTCGCCCGAGACGTCCCGCGACACCGAGCTCGTGAAGTTCTTCTTCGCGAGCTTATCGACCTCGTCGATGTAGACGATGCCGCGCTGGGTGCGCTCGAGGTTGCTGCCCGAGGCCTGGTAGAGGTTGAGGATGATGTTCTCGACGTCTTCGCCGACGTAGCCGGCCTCGGTCAGCGTCGTCGCGTCGGCGATGACGAAGGGCACGTCGAGGAAGCGCGCCAAGGTCTGCGCCATCAGCGTCTTGCCGGTGCCGGTGGGCCCGATGAGCAGGACGTTGGACTTCTGGATCTCGATGTCGTCGGTCTTGCCCTCGCCCTTGGTGTTGGCTTCGAGGCGCTTGTAGTGGTTGTAGACCGCGACCGCGATCTTGCGCTTGGCCGTGTCTTGGCCGACCACGTACTGATCAAGGAAGCTCTTGATCTTGGCGGGAGGCGGGACCTTTTGCTGGCCCCAGGCGAGCGGCTTGGGCTGCGAGTTCTCGCGGATGATGTCGAGGCACAGCCGAATGCACTCGCTGCAGATGTAGACGTTGGGCCCAGCGATGATCTTGTCGACCTCGCGCTGCGGCTTGTGGCAGAAGGAGCAGGCGAGGCCAGAAGGCGAGTTGTACTTGGGCATGTCTTCCGGCCGGGTGCGGGGCGGAGGGGAGCGTAGACACCAATCCCGCGCGGGTCAACCGGGGGCGCGGGCGGTTCGCAGGGTTGTGCGAAGCTACGGACGGCGCGCGCCGGGGTTGAGGCCCGTGGTCGGAGCCTGAGGGGCGGTCACGGGGGGTCCTCCCGCCTAACGGGCTGCCCGCGCGGGCGCCGCCGGGCGGGCTCGGTTCTTGTGGCCTTCGAGGAATGGCGTGCTGGGCGTCAATCTCGCGCGGGGCTCGGGTGGCGCGCGGGGAGGGCGGTGACCCGATGGGCTCCGTGCGCTATTGTGCCGACCTGCGCTCCTCCCCTGCCTGAGGTGGGTCTTGGCTTCGAACAGCGGCTCCGCCGGAATCCCTTACATCGGCGATCATTACGACGCGCTCGGCCTCACCAAAGATGCCCCCCAGGAGGACATCAAGCGCGCCTACCGCAAGCTGGCCCGGGCCTGCCACCCCGACGTGGCCGGCGAGGACCCCGAGGCCGCCAAGCGCTTCAACCGGCTGCAACAAGCCTATGAGATCTTGTCCGATCCCGACCGGCGCCGGGCCTATGACAGCGAAGGTTCGAGCCGCCCCAACCCGCGGCGGCAGTGGACCGACCAGGGTTACCGCATGCCCGGCGGCCTCTACGTGCGGCCAGACGGCGGGGGCGGCGCCGAGGCCAACAAGCGCCGCGGCCGTCGCGGTGACCCCTCCAACAACATCGACCTCGAAGACATCTTCGGCGATTTTGGCTTGGGCGGCAGCGGGGCCGCGCCCCCGCGGGAACAAGCGCCGCGGCGCGGTGCCCCAGGCGCGCCCCCGGGTGGCGGCGGGCCCCGCGCTGGAGGGCAGGGCAGCGTTTTTCCGGGCGGAACCGGCGCTTTCGCCGACGCCGACGGCTACATGGGCGATCTCGGGCAGGGCGGCGGCGGCCCGCGGCCCGACAACCGGGGGACCTACGGCGCCCGCGGCGAGGACGGCGGCCGCGTGGGCAGCCCCGGCCGGGAGATCAAGCTCACGGTCGATGTCTCGCCCCAGCTCGCCCAGAGCGGCGGCCTCATCACCCTCGAGTACCCGCGCCTGCGCCTGTCCGAAGACGGGCGCCACGTCACCCGCTACGACGAGCTCTACGACCTGCGGGTGCCCCCCGGCGTGCGCACCGGCGAGCAGCTCCGGGTGCCCAACATGGGCGACGCCGGCACCGACGGGAGCACCGGCGATCTCATCTGCGAGCTGCGCCTGAGCCCCGGGGCCATGCCCTCGGCCGGCAGCGTCTACGGCAAGGGCGCGCCGAGCCCCCGGGTCCACAGCGGCGCGCCCGGCGCCCAGGCCCCCGGGCCGAGGCCCCAGAGCCCAGCGAACCCGTCCCCGGGCAACGCGTCCCCGGCCAACGGGTCCGCCCGAGGCACCGCGGCTCCGGGTACCGCCGAGGCCACCGTCGAGGTGCCGATCTCCGTGGTGGAGGCCCTGCTCGGCGGGCGCATCGAGGTGGAGACCCCGGCCGGCCGGGTGCGCCTCGCCATCCCCGCCGGCACCAGCAGCGGCAAGCGCCTGCGCCTTCGCGAAAAAGGCGCTGGGGGCGCCGATCTCTACGTGGTGCTCCAGATCGTCGTGCCGAAGTCCCTCGACGACGAGAGCCGGGCGCTCATCGAGCGGTTCGCGGAGCTCAACCCGGACGATCCGCGCGCTTCGGACTGAGCGCCTCCGCCCGTCGTGACCGCGGGCCTGGGCTTTAGACCTGGGCTTCGGCTTCGGCGGCCGGCAGCAGGCTCAGGGCGAGCACCTGGTCCACGTGGTCCACGAACAAGAACTGCAGCTCGTCGCGGATCTCGGGGGCGATGTCCACGAGGTCGTTCTCGTTGAGGCGCGGCAGGATGACCTCGCGCACGCCGGCCCGCCGGGCGGCGAGCACCTTCTCTTTGATGCCGCCCACCGGCAGCACCTTGCCCCGCAGCGTGATCTCGCCGGTCATCGCCAGGCCCGGCCGCACGAGGCGCCCGGTCATCAGGCTGCAGAGCGCGGTGACCAAGCCCACGCCGGCGCTCGGGCCGTCCTGTCGGATGCCTCCGGCGGGGATGTGGACGGGCACCCCCCGCTCCTTCCAGGCGGCGGGGGTGATGCCCAGCGAGGCGGCGCGGGTCTTGATGATGCTCATCGCGGCTTCGGCCGACTCTTTCATCGAGTCGCCGATGAGGTCGGTCACGCGGAGGCTGGCCTTCTCGTCGGCCCAGGAGGTGGCCTCGATGAACAGGATGTCGCCGCC
>CANHON010000330.1 GCA_947462115.1 Deltaproteobacteria bacterium
CCTTGAGGATCACGCCCCCTTCGGTGCGGATGATCCCGTCCACCTCTGCTTGCCACGGCGCGCCCAGGGCCCGCTCCACCCCGGCCTGCAGGGCCCGCACCGCCTCGGGCTCCGCAGCGGCGATGTCGGCTTGCTCGGCGGGGTCGGCGGTGACATTGAACATCTGGACGTTGTTTTTGCGAAGGTCCCACTCGATGCGCCGCTCGCCCTGGAGCAGGCCCAGGCGGGCGGTCTTGAAGCGGGTGGTCTCGGCCAAGAAGCCCCGGTCCTCGGGCGCGCCGGCCTCGCTGAGCAGATTGACCCCGTCGGCCTTCAGCGCGGCTTCGGCGCCGACCCAAGCGGCGACCGTGGGCGCGATGTCTTGGGTGCCGACCCCGCCGCCCCGCGCGCCGGCCGGGATGCCGGGCCCGGACAGGATCAACGGGATGTGGAGCTGCTCGGCGTAGAGCGTGTGGGCGTGGCCCCAAGAGCCGCGCTCGCCGAATTCTTCTCCATGATCCGAGGTGATCACGAAGCGGACGCTGCGGCCGGCGGCCTCGGCCTGGGCGGCGAGCCGGGCGAGCTGATCGTCGACATAGCGGATGGACTCGTCGTATTGGGCCCGTTGGTGCGCCAGGGCCGCCGCGTCGAGGGGGTGCTTTTGGAAGTAGTGGTAGTTCTTGTAGGTGGGGTCGCTCGGCAATGGCGGCCGATCGAAGCGAAGGGAGTAGAGCCCAGGCGGATCATACTCATAGTGGACGTCGTAGCTGTGCAAGAACAAGAACACCGGCTGGCCCGGCGGCTGCTCGCTCCACCACCGCAGCGCGGCGTCCACCACGTCCTCGGCCAGCACCTCGCCGGCGAGGTTGGCCCGCTCGGTGTGCAGCCCAAAGTCTTCAAAGTGGTCAAAGCCGCGCTCAAAGCCGAAGATGCGGCTGACGTATAGCGTGGCGACGAAGCCCGCCCGGGCGTAGCCGGCGCCGGCCAGCACCTCCGGCAGCAGGGGCACTGCCGGGTCCAGGCGCAGGGTGTCGTCGACGACGAGGTGCGTGCTCGGGAGCTGGCCGCTGAGCAGGGTGGTGTGGGCCGGCAGGGTCCAGGGCGAGGCGCTCCGGGCGGCGGTGAACTGGGCGCCCCGCGCCGCGAGGCCGTCGATGAACGGGCTGGTCTCGCGGGGGTTGCCGTAGGCGTGCAGGTGGTCGGCGCGCAGCGTATCGATGCTCACCAGCACGATGTCGGGGCGGCCGGGGTCGCCGGGCGGCAGGCTCGGGCCCCCCGCGCAGCCGAGGCCCAGCAGAGCGAGAACGGCGCCGCGGTGGGCGTTCGGGCCGCTCACCACCGCCCCCACCAGGGCCAGCCGCTCGGCAAGTAGGCCAGCACCAGCGGGAGGCCGATGGCGAGGATGACGGTGAGCAGGGCGATCCGGTAGGGCTGCGCGCGCAGGGCGGCCGCTGCGGCGGCGGGGTCGGCGAGCAGGGTGGCGGCGTAGACCATCAGCAGGGGCTCCAGCGGCACCCGGTAGCGGCTGAGGCCGGCCAGCGCCGCGATGGCCGCACAGTGGTAGAGCAAGATCGACGAGAATAGCGCGCTCTGGGCTCCTTTGCCGCGGATCGCTAAGCCGGCGGCGCCGCCCACCATTGTGAGCGTGGAGCCGAGCGCCCCGCCGAGGATCAGCAGCTCGTCGAGCCACTGCGGCATGCCCTTGAACTTCCCCCAGCGAAGGTGGCGGGTGAGCAAGGAGTGGGGGTTGGTGAGCTGGGCGAGCCGCTGGGGGATCCGCCGGAGGAATTCGGCTGGGTGCGCCTGGATCCACCGGCGACCGGCCTCGGCTTGGCAGCGGTCCCGGTCGAGGGGGTCGTGCTTGTCGCCGCAGGGGCGCCGCCCCTTCGCTTTGGTGCGGCTGAAGGCCCGCTTGCTGAGCTGGCCGTTGCCATAGTCGAAGGTGATCGGCTCGAAGTCATTGTTGCCCAGCCACATCATCTGACCCATCGTGCGATCCGATAGGATGAAGCCGCCGAACTTGTGGGTGGCATAGGCGCTGTAGGGGGCGACCACCGCCGTGGCCAGGGCCGCCACGAGGCCGGCTTGGAGGTAGGCCCGCCGCAGGCCGAGGCGCCCCCACACCAAGCCCACCATCAGCAAAGGCAGCATGTAGGTGGCGACCCCGCGGAACAGCACCGCGCCGCCGGCCATGGCCCCGACCGCCGCCGCCCGCCGCAGCCAGGCCGCGCCGGGGGCCCCGACCGCCTCGCGGGCCCGGAGCAGCAGCAGCAGCGCGCCCAGCAGCAGGGTGCTGTAGAGCACCTCACTCCAGAGCCGAACGCTGAAAAAGGCCATGTGCAGGCTGATCGCGTAGAGCCAGGCCGCGATGCGGGCGGCGCGGCGGCTGCCCTCGCTGGCGCGGGCGGCGAGCAGGTAGACCAGCACCACGTTGACGAGGCCGGCGGCGACCTGAAAGGGCTTGATGGCGTGCGGCACGCCAAAGACGAGCTGCGCGAGGCCGAGCAGGACCGGGTAGCCCGGCGCCCAGATCCACCCGGCCGAGCCCGTCATGCCCTCGCCTGCGGCGAAGCGGGCCGCCAGCTTGATGTAGGTGCACTCGTCGCGCACGCAGCCGTCGGCCACCCACAGCAGGCCGGGGGTCGCGCGCAGCAGCAGCCCGGCGACCAAAGCGGCGCGCAGCACGGGATCTGCCCGCCAGCCGGCGTCGAGGGCGGCGACGGGCTCAGGGGGCGCGGCGGCGGGCGGCGCTTGGCTCGGCTCAGCGGACAGCACCTGCAGCGGCTCCGGGGCGGGGAGCTCGCCATATTGCCAGCCCCCGGCGCTGACCAGGGCGGCCGGACGGCGACGGGCCGCGGCTGCGCGTGATCTGCCGCGCTCGCGCTCCTGGGGGCTTGGCGGCGCGCCGATCCGTGGGCAGGACGACCCGCCGCCGCCGTGGCGCGCCCCTGGAGGCACCTTGACGCTCCGACTCGCTGTTGATCGGGCCCGCCGCGCCCTCGCGGCCCTCGCCTTCGCCTCGCTCCTCGCGCTGGGCTGGGGGGGCGCCCGCCCCGCCCTCGCCGGCAGCCCCGAGGCCCGCTCCGCCACCGCCGTGGACGCCGTGGGCGCCCTGGAGGACACCCCCGAGCCGCCCGCCGGCTGGCTGACGCTGGTCGGCCCGCAGCTCCGGGTCCACACCCACCCCGACGACGTGGCGGTGGCCCGCCGCCTGCTGCGCCACGGCGAAGACAGCGTGCCCCGCATCGCTCGCGCCTTGGGCGTCGGCTCGGGCGGCGACATCCACATCTTCCTTGCGCCCGATGACGCCACCTTCGAGGCCATCCAGCCGGGGCCCACCCCGCCCTGGGCCGACGGCCTCGCTTGGCCCTCCCGCGGCCTCGTCTACCTGCACGCCCCCAGCGCCCGCATCGGCACCGACGAGCCGCTGGAGCAGGTGATGGATCACGAGCTGGTGCACGTGGTGCTCGGCCGGGCCTTCGCGCCCCGCCCGGTGCCGACCTGGCTGCAAGAGGGCGCCGCCCAGACCCTCTCGGGCCAATCTGCCCTGGGGCGCGGCGATGACCTCGCCTTCGGCATGCTCAGCGGCGAGCTGCTGCCCCTCCGCGAGCTGACCCGCGGCTTCCCCGCCGACGCCACACGCGCCCGCACCGCCTACGCCCAGTCCGCCCTGTTCGTGAGCTACCTCAGCGGGGCGGCCGGGGACCAGGGGCTGCGCCGGGTGGTGCAGCGCATGGCCGCTGGGGACACCGTGGAGCAGGCTGTTCTCGTCGCCACTGGCAAGGATCTCGACAGCCTCGACGCCGCGTGGCGCGACCGGCTGAGCGGCTCGGTCCTGTGGCTCAAGCCCTTGTTCTCGGACGAGGCCATCCTCGGGCTCGGCTCGGCCCTGCTGGTCATCGGCGGCACCTTCGCCCTTCGCCGCAAGAAGCTGCGGGCCCGGCGCTGGGCCGACGAGGAGCGCGTGGCCGAGGCCCTCCGCGACGCCGTCTCCGAGTGGCCGGGCCGCCCGCCCCTCCGCCGCAGCGCGCGGGTGCAGCGCCGGCCGCTGTTCCAGGTGGACGGCCGCTGGGACCACCCGACCCCTGGCGTGGGCTGAGGCTCAGCCTTCGCTCCCCCAGCCCTGGTTCTCTCAGCCCTCGCTCCATCAGCCCTCGCTCGCTCAGGCGTCGGAGGGCTGCCGCAAGCGCAGGATGGCCCGCACCAAGGTGAAGGCGCCGAGGCAGAACAAGAAGGCGGCGCTCGCCTGGCCCATGGCCGCGGGATCTCCCTTGAGCGCAGGGAAGACCGCGCCGAGGAAGGGGAAGGCCAGCACGGGCCCCCGCCCGCTCGTGACGGCGCTGCTGTTGGTGGCCAAGACGTAGCCGGCGGCGCCCCAGAGCAGGGTGGTCGGGAGCAGGTTCATGAGGATGCGCATGCGGCGCCTTATCCTGATCGGCGATCGGCGGCCGCGGTCGGCGCCCACCGCGCGGGCGTTCTCCCGCGGGCAGCGGCCATGAGCGGGCCGACGCGCGGGGTGGACCTGCTCCGCTTTGGCCTCGTGGTGGGTATTCTGGCCTTGCTGCTCGGGACAGCCGGGGCGGCCGCCGATCGCCAGGGCGACTTTGTTCACCTCTGGCTGGGCGGTCAGCGGGCGGCCAGCGGCGCCGGCGCGGCCCTCTACGCGGCCGAGGGCCAGCGGCAGGCCTTGGCGGAGGCCCTCGGCGCGGCGGTGCCAACTGGCCTGTGGGCCCCCCGAAATGACCTGCTCGGCGCCTTTTTCTACCCGCCGCCCGCCGCGCTGCTCTACGCCCCGTTTGGGGCGCTGCCGCTCCGGCTCGCGGGCGTCGCCCACGCGGTGCTGCACGCCATCGCCGCCTTGCTCAGCGGCCTGCTGCTCGCGCGCTGGGCGGGGCTCCAGCCGACCGCCGGCGCCCTGCTGGTGCTGAGCTGCCCCGCGGTGCTGCACGGGCACGTATTGGGCCAGAATGGCGTCTGGACGCTGCTGCTCATCTCCTTATCGCTGGAGCTGCTGCGGGCGGGGCGGCCGCTGCTGGGCGGGCTCGCGCTCGGGCTGCTGGTCGCCAAGCCCCACTGGCTGCTGCTCCTCGCGCCGGTCGCCCTCGCGGCCCGCGCGCCCCGGCTGGCCTGGGGAGCGGCCCTCGGCGCGGGCGGGCTCGCGGCCCTGAGTCTGCTGGTCTTTGGGGCGGCGCCCTGGGCCGACTACCTGGGCCTGCTCCCGGCGCTCGGCCGGCTCTCC
>CANHON010000331.1 GCA_947462115.1 Deltaproteobacteria bacterium
ACCTCCGGCACCCCGTCGAGGTCGATGTCCCAGGAGGTGGCGCCGGCGAGGCCCGAGTAGTCGGCCACCGGCGTGCTCCACAGGTTCGTATTGTCGGCCTGGATCAAGGTCAGGGCGCTGGTCTTGGCGAAGGCGTACTCCTGCACGCCGTCGTCGTCGAAGTCGGCGATGGCGAGGGGCGCGCCATAGCCGCCATAGCCCCGCCGCCACAGCTCGCGGCCGTCGTCATCGCACAGGGTCATGGCGCCGTTTCCGGCGATCAGCACCTCGCCGAGCGCGTCGCCATCGGCGTTGACCGGGTGGGGGAAGGCGCCCACCCCGCCGAGCCCGCAGGTGAAGCGCAGCGCGCCGTCGTGCTCGAACACAAAATTGCTGAGCAAGATCTCCGACAAGCCGTCGCCGTCGAGGTCCACCGCCGCTGGCGCGCCCCAGTTGTCGCCGCCCACCGCGAGCGTGAACAGCAGGGCGCCGGTGGCCCCATCGAAGACGTACTCGTTGACAATGACCTCCACGGTGCCATCTCCGGTCAGGTCGACCAGCACAGGGTAGGTCTCGCAGGAGGCGCCGCTGCCGGTCGCTGCCCACTTGAGGTTGCCGGCATAGTCGTAGGCCCGCACGTCATGGGGCGAGTAGCAGGAGCCGGTGGTGGCGATGATGTCGCCCAGGCCGTCATTGTCGATGTCGCCCAGCGCGACGCCGCTCTGGCTGTCGATGCCCCCGACCTCCCACCGCAGGGCGCCGTCGCGACCGTCCACCACCCGCAGGGAGCCGCCCGAGCCATCATGGGTGAAAACGACCTCGGGGATGCCATCTTGGTCGAGGTCACCCACCGTTGGCGTGCTGAAGAGGGCCGCGCCCCGCCACTGCCAGACCACCCGCGTGGCCCAAGGATCGACCGGCGGCGTCGAGCTGCCGGCCACGCTCTGGCAGTCGGCGTCGGCCTCGCTGCGCAGGCTCGGGCGGTCCAGGCCGCACTCCTCGTCGGTGCAGTCGGCCACGCCGTCGCCGTCGGTGTCGGGCCAGCCCTCGTCGATGCGCCCGTCGCCGTTGTCGTCGATGCCGTTGCACTCTTCGTCGGGCGGGGGCTCGCCGCTGTCCTGGGGATCGGCGCCGTCGCCGCTCGGCAGGCCGCTGTCCTCGGTCTCGCCTTCGTTGGGCTTCTGCTGCCCGTTGAAGTTGTAGTCGGAGCAGCCGAAGGCGAGCAGGGCGAGGAGCGAAGGGGCGCGGCGAACAGGCATGGGGGGCTCCGAAAAGGATGGCGGAGTGTGCCACAAGCCTGCCCGGCGCGCAGCCTGCCTCAAGGCGGGACGTCGGCGCCCGACCCTGAGACGGTCGAGGTGCCCATGCCGCCGTCCTTGTGCTTCTCCGCCGTCCTTCGGTCAGGCCCCGCCGCTGCCCTGCGGGTCGGCGCGCTCGCCTCGTCCATCGGCGCCGCGCTGACCGTGGGCTGCGGGCCGGCCGCCACCGAGGCCACGATCGGGGCCGACTCCGCCGAAGACAGCGTGGCGCAGGGCAACCTGAGGGAGGGCATCGCCGCCACGGAAGGCGCCCGGAGCCGGGAGGACACGAGCCCGCCCACCGGCACCCTCGCGCTGGTGGACGCGGTGCCCTGGTCGGCGAGCACGGTGGTCCGCCTCGAGATCAGCGCCGAGGACGACGTCGGCGTCACCGAGCTGTGCATCAGCACCCTGCGGCGCTGCAGCCGGTGGCAGCCCTTCACCGACAAGCTCCGCTTCGACATGGGGCCGGGCAACGGCGAGCGCACGCTGCGGCTGTGGCTGCGGGACGCGGCCGGCAACCAGAGCGCGCCGATCACCACCCCGGTGGGCATCGACCGGCGGGGCCCAGTGGACGGTGCCGTCGCCGCCACCCCGCAGCCCGGCGGCTTCGACCTCGCGCTCAGCGGCTTCACCGACGACCAGAGCGGCGTCGTCAGCTACATCGTCGCCGCGCGCACCGATGGTGGAACGCCCTACTGCAGCACCGACTCGGCGGTCGTCTGGCGGGGCGCGGGCCCCTCGGCCGCGGTGCGGGGCCTGGGCTCCGGCGAGCACGCGGTGCGGGTCTGCGCCGTGGACGCGGTCGGGAACCAGAGCCGCGGGGTCGAGCTGCGGGCCAGCCCCAGCCCCGATCGTTCGCCGCCCACGGTCACCGGCATCCGCCTGGAGGGCAGCGCCCGCGCCACCACCAGCCGCGCCGTGCGGGTCGAGCCGATCGGCGCCGATCCCGCGGATCTGGCGCGGGTCTGCTTCTCGGACAGCCCAGGGCCCTGCACCCGCGACCTGCGGTGGAGCCCCGGCCTGACCGTAGACCTCAGCCTGGGGGACGGCGAGAAGTGGGTCTATGCGACCTTTTTCGACGCAGAGCGCAACGCCGCGGCCCCCGTCGGAGCCCGCATCACGCTGGACCGCACCGCGCCCACCGACGGCACCTTCGCGCTGAGCCCCACGCCCAGCGCCCTGAACCTGAGCTGGGGCGGGGCCACCGACGCGACCACCGGGCTCGCTGGCTACCGCCTGGTCCACAGCCTCGGCCTCACGCCCTCGGACTGCGACACCGGCGACCTCCTCTATGCAGGCACCGGCAGCACCTTCAGCTTCGGCCCGGTGGCGCCGGGGGAGCGCCACACCTTCCGCCTCTGCGCGGTGGACGCGGTCGGCAACCAGAGCCGCGGCATCAGCGCGGCGCAGGACACCCTCGCCGAGTACGACGCGCCGGTCGTCGATCTGCTCACCGTCGAAGGGGGCGCGGTCGCCACCATCCGGCGCGAGATCAGCGTGCAGCTCCGCGCGCGCGACGCCTCGGGGATCGCCCGCATGTGCCTCAGCGCCACCAGCACCTGCGGGGTCTGGCAAGCCTACGCCGAGTCCTCGACCTTCACCCTGCCGGCCAGCTACGGCGACCACACGCTGTCGGTCTGGCTGGAAGACAGCCTTGGGAACCGAACTTCGGCGCCCGCCACCACCCACATCATCTACGGCCCCGACAACGACGGCGACGGCTACGCCGCCCCGATGGACTGCGACGACGCTGCGGCCGGGCGCTTCCCCGGCGCCGTGGAGCTGTGCAACGGCCAAGACGACGACTGCGAGGGCACGACGGACCTGGGCGCCGCCGACGCCCCCACCTGGCGCCCCGACGCCGACGGCGACGGCTTCGGCTCGAGCGCGGTCAGCCTGCGCGCCTGCGCGGCCCCGGCCAGGCACATCGCCGACGGCTCGGACTGCAACGACAGCGACGCCGGCGCCCACCCCGGCGCGCTGGACATCTGCGACGGCGCCGATGACGACTGCGACGGCTTTGACAACCCGAGCGACACCTGCGGGGCCCTGGTCTGGGTGGCAGACCGCTGGGATGGCGTGCTGCGGGGCGTAGACGGCTGGACGGGCCAGGTGCGCGAGCAGCACACGGGCCTCGGCACGATGATCGGCGTGGCGCTGGACGCCGACGGCAACCGCTACGTCGGCGCCTACGACCGCGGCGAGCTCATCAAGATCGCGCCCGACGACACCCGCACGGTGCTGCTCACCGGCCTCGGGGGCGTGCACGACGTCAAGTGGTCGCCCACCGAGAACAGCCTGCTGATGGCTGTCCCGGGCGGCGGGCGCGTCGTCGAATACCTGCTGAATGAGGGCCGGGCGATCACCCTGGCCAGCGGCCTCACCGAGCCGATCAGCGCGATGCGGTTCCCGGATGATCCGCGGGTCTTTGTCAGCGAGCGCAGCGTCAACCGGATCTCGGTCATCGACAATGGCGTGGCGCGGCCCTTCGCCACCGTTCCCCGGCCGGCGGTGCTCGCCCCCCTCGGCAACGGCGCCCTGCTCGTGACCGCGAGCAGCGGGGTGGTGGAGATCGACCGGGTGACCGGCGCCACGCGCACCTTCTCGACGACGTACATGACCGCCATCTGCCCGCACCCCGAGCCCGGCCGCCTCGCCGGCACCCAGCACAACCGAAACCTCATGGGCCTCGAGCTCGACGGGAGCGCGCGGGTGATCGGCGCCACCTTGGGGACGGGCTGGGGCTGCAGCAGCGACTCCGCATGGGACAGCGACGGGGACGGCGTTTTGGCGATGACCTGGGGCGGCGACGACTGCGACGACGAGGACGCGCTGGTGCAGCCCGACCACGGGAGCTGCCCGGTGGCCCGCTCCTGCGCCGAGGCCCTCGACCTGGGCCGCGACCGCGGCAACGGCAGCTACCTCATCGACCCCGACGGCATTGACCGCGGCATGGCCCCCTTTACGGTCACCTGCGACATGAGCACCGAGGGCGGCGGCTGGACCGCCATCCCCTACGCCGCCAACCTTCCGGTTCAGCAGCAGCAGACCGGCGGAGACGCGGTGCGCTGGCTGCCGGCGAACTTTAGCCTGGAGCTGAGCGACGCCCAGATCAACGCGGTGCGGGCCATCTCCACCGAGGGCAAGCAGCGCTACGTCGGCCTCTGCAGCGGCGTCATCCACTACTACTACAGCGGCGGCGCGTCCTGGGTCTATGCCTTCGGCTTCGCCTTCCACGGCGGAAGCAGCGTCGCGGCGGGCGACCGGGGGCTCGGGGGCGTGGGCACGGTCACCGCCGATGGCTGCATGGGCAACGGCGGAGAGGGCGGCGCCTTGGGGCGGGCCACCACCTTCGACCTGCGGAGCCGCGACGTGCCGGTGATCAACGTCGCCTCGCGCGACAGCGGAGACGGCGGGGAGCACTTCGGCTCGCCCCTCCGCGACAACCCCGCCTACCTCCGGTGAGGGTCGGCCCGACCGCGCCTGGCCTGGGCGGAGCGCCACGATGATCCGCTGCTGACGGTGCTCCATCGCAGCGCGGAGGTGCTTTGACGCCGAGCCCCGCCGCCGATGCGCGCAGGGCCGGGCCCGCGCGGGGTAGAACGGCGCGACCCAAAAAGCCCGAAGCGACCACCCCCGAGCGTGCCGATGAGCGAACCGACCCTCCCGCCCGACGGCCCCGCGGGACCGGACGCCGCGCCGCGCTTCGCCCTCGCCGTGTGCGCGCGGGGCCCCTCGGCGGCGCTCCAGGCGGTGGTCCGCCCGCTGCTCAAGCTCGAAGCCGACCTGCTGCAGGTCCTTTTAGTCGACCTGCGAGCCCAGTCCACCGAGCCGCTGCTGCCCAACGAGCTGCGCGACCACCCCTCGCTGCACACCATCCTGGCGCCGGGCCGCAGCGAGGCCGCCGGCCTGAGCCGGGCCATCGAGGTCTG
>CANHON010000332.1 GCA_947462115.1 Deltaproteobacteria bacterium
AGCCGCTTGAGGCCGACCTTTCGCTCATGGGCGTGAAGGGTGCCGTTGGCGGTGAGCACGATCGGCGCGCCCCACCGCTTCGCCCAGCCGAGCGCGGCGTTGTTGAGCAGGTGCCGATGACCGTGCAGGTGCACGATGTCGGGGCGGCCTGGGGCGGCGAGCGTGGCCGCTGCGCGCCGGAGGGCGTCCGGGCGCGGCAAGAACAGCTGGTGTCGGTACGCGAGGCGGTTGGACAGGTTCGGGGCGGTGAGGACCTGCACCCCGAGGTGCTCCCGGCGCAGGGGCAGGCCGTTTCGCGCCGCGCCGTCCAGGGCGTCCGTCGTGAGCACGCTCACCCGCATGCCGAGCGTGAGCTGCGCGCGCGCGAGCCCGTCCACCACCCGAGGGATGCCGCCGTAGGCCCAGGTAGGGGGAAAGTAGGGCGCGACGTGAAGAACGTGCATCAGGTCGTTCCCATGCGATCCAGGGGGGGCGGGGCCCGCGTCGGACAGCGGCGCCCCCAGTTGACGCGCGGCGTCCGCCGGGATTAGCCTCCGCGCCGACTCGGAGCCACGTCATGCGCATCGCCCAGAGCCCCCGCCCCTTCTCGCTCGGCCTCGCGGCCCTGGCGTTCGCCCTTGGGGCCGCGGGCTGCGACAACCCCGACTGCCAGTCCACTTGCAACAAGCTCTACGCCGAGAGCGAGTGTGACCTGCGCTCAGCGGGGCAGACGCGGGAGGACCTGCTCCGCACCTGCAGCCAAGAGTGCGAGTCCGCGCTCGACAAGTCCGGCGAGATCCGGCCCACCTTCAAGCCCGACGAGGACACGCCCAACGACGAGAGCGTGAGCTTGGAGAGCGACAAAGAGGCCGCCCTGTGGATGGACTGCATCGCCGAGACCGACTGCGCGCTCCTGGACGAGGGCTACTGCGCCCCGGTGTGGTGATGGCTGCCCCCCTCCGTCGCGGGCTCGCGCTGCTCATCGCCGCCTCCGCGCTGTCCGCGGGCTGTGATCCGTCCTGCCAGCGGGTCTGCCGCAAGCTCGTCAACGAGTGCGAAGAGGTGGAGACGCCGCGCCAAGGCCCCGAGGACTGCGAGGCGTGGTGCAACACCCAGCAGGCCCTCTACGACAAGTGGAAGGACACCGAGCTGCGGCAGGACTTCTCCGACTACAAGCAGTGCGTGCTCGACGAAGAGTGCGACGCCATCGCTGACGGCGCCTGCTACGACGAGACCCTCTACGCCTACTAGCAGGCGGCTCGGCGGGTGTTCAGCCTGGGGTCAGCCCGCGGGGCGCGCCCCAAGCGCGGGCCCCCTCAGCCGGCCGGGCGGAGCGTGCCCCCGTCCACCTTCCAGCCCACCGGCGGGCGCTCTGCGACCGCAGCAGCGTGCTCGCCGAGGGCCCAGCCGCGCTCCGCGAAGACCTGCGCGATCCGCACCCGAAACCGGTTGGACTCCTCCTGGCGATTGGCCAGCGCTTTGGCCAGCTCTGCCCGAACCGCATCGGAGCCCTGCGCGATCAGCGCCTCGGCGGCGGCGTAGCGGATGCCCTCGTCGAAGTCTTCGAGGCAGGCGGGGACCCGCTCAAGGATGCGCTCGTCGGAGTAGTCCGCGAGCTTGATGAGGATCTGCCGCTTCTTTTCGGGCTTGAAGGGATCGACCTCGCGGCCCAGCATCTCCAGCAGCAGATCGACCGCCGCGCCGCTGCCTTGCAGCTCCTCGAGGAGCATCAAAGGACGGGCGAATTGCGCGTTCTTGCGGACCCACGCCCGCACCGGAGCGCCCACCTGCTCGGGGCCCAGCCCGCGGAGGAGGTCCGCGACGAGGTCCTTCTCCTGGGTGTCCTTCATGTGGTGCTCGTAGGTGATGGAGAAGCGGCCAAGGAGGCCGTAGACCGCCCGCTCGCTGCCGTTGCTGGCGAGCCAATGGGCGCTCGCGATGCGGTCCTCCCCCTGCGCGTTGAGGTTTTTGATGCGCTTGACGTGCCGATCAACCTGCGCGTCTGCTCCCCCAGTGAACCAATCCAGCCAACCCATCGTATTGATCTCCAGGGATTTCATGCCGCTCAGCGCAGCGCGCAGCGGGGCACGGTGGCGCCAGAGCGAGCGCCGACCGGCGAAGGGCTGGCGCCTAATCACCGCGGGCGCGCCGGCAAGCGGTGGTCCCAGCGCCGCGGCCCCGCCGGACCGAGCGAAAGCCCCATTGACAACGCCCCTTCCGCTACCGTAGCGTGCGGGAGCCGGCGTCGAGCGCGCTGCCGGCGGCGCGCGATCCACGGCCTGCCAGGCCCGGCCAAGCCCTCCTTGACCGTTTTCGTGCGCTCGCGGGACACTCCGCCCCCGCACGGGCTATGTTCCGGTGTCTTCAGCCCAACCCCCGCCTGCCGAACCGATCGCACCCCGACGGGAGACTCAATGAGCAGCTGGACCCTCCCGCGAAACCGCGGCGCATCAGCAGCCTGCTTGGCGCTCGTCCTCGCCGCCTGTAATCAAACGAAGACCGCGGACTCTGGCGCTGCCTGCGACGCGCCGGTGGCGAACGCCGGCGCAGACCTGTCGGTGGCTCTCGGCAGCGTGGCCGAGCTCGACGCCAGCGCGTCCACGGCCTGCGACAAGCTCCGCGACGGCACGGTGTACCAGTGGGCGATCGAGGGCGTGCCGCCCGACTCGGCCCTCGACATCAGCGCCCTGAGCGAGAATGACAGCGCAGACGCTGTTGCCACCCGGTTCACCCCCGATGTCCCCGGCGACTACACCTTGAGCCTCGTGCTCAACGACTCCGCCCGCGAGTCCAGCCCCGACTTCATCGTCGTGCGGGTCAGCGCCGGCGACCAAGCCCCGGTGGCCGACTGCGGGCCCGACCTCACCGGCCGCATCGGTGAAGCGATGGTCCTCGACGGCAGCGCCTCCGCCGATCCCGAGGGCGCCTCGCTCAGCTTCAACTGGACGATGGTCGAGGCCCCGAGCTGCTCCGCCCTCACCAGCGACAACATCTACAACGGCTCCGGCGACGCGCCCTCGGTCGTGCCCGACTGCGACGGCATCTACATGGTCGGCCTCGTGGTCAGCGACGGCCTGCAGTTCTCCGACCCGGACATCTGCTACCTCAACGTCGCCACCAACAACCGTCCGCCGATCGCCAACGCCGGCGAGAGCGTCGAGTTCGGGGTGTGCTCCGACAACCCCTTCCAGCTCTCGGGCTACGCCAGCTACGACCTCGACGGCGACGAGTTGAGCTACCGCTGGTCGGTGCTCAGCGCCCCCGCGGGCTCCGCCGCCACCGAAGACGCCTTCGATGACACGACCTCGCCCGAGCCGCGCTTCGTCTGGGATGTGTCCGGCACCTACGTCTTCCAGCTGCAGGTCTCGGACGGGCGCACGTGGTCGCCCCCCGACGTGGTCACCTTCGACGTGGACGCGGAGGCGCTCAACCGCCGGCCGATCGCCAACGCCGGTGGCGACCTGACCGTAGCGGTCACCGCCGACTGCGAGTCCGCGTCCTATGTCGTCACCTGCGAAGACTGCGAAGACGCCACCATCGACCTCGACGGCTCGGCGACCTTCGACCCCGACGGCGACCGCCTGTCCTACCGCTGGACAGAATCGACCGGTACCATCCGCATCACCAACCCCTTCGGAGCGGTGACCGATGGCACGATCGCGGGCCGTCCGGCGACCACCTCCACGGTGACCACGCTCGACATCCCGGTCAGCCTCGAGGTGTCGGACTGCGGCATCTCCGACGACGACACGATCACGGTTCGCTACACTTGCTCCGGCGTCCTCCGCTGAGCCCCAGGAGAAGCCGACATGAGCCGCTCCATCCAACTCGCCGCCGTCCTCGCCCTTCTCGGCTCTTTGACCGCATGCAAAGACGAGAGCCTAGTCAACGACAGTGACACCAAGCAGGGCAACAGCCCGCCCGTGGCCGACGCCGGGAGCGAGGTCACCCAGACCGCCGACTTCCCGGTGCTCCTCAACGGCGGTGGCTCGTTCGACCCCGAGGGCACCGCCCTGAGCTACGCGTGGGTCCTCGACAGCGCGCCCGCCGGCTCTTCGCTGCCGGTCAACGACCCGGCCCTGCTCGGCAGCGCGGTGGCGCCCAGCTTCTCCGCGGACATCGACGGCACCTACGTCGCCTCGCTCGTCGTCACCGACGCGGACGGCCTCAGCTCCCCGCCCGACTACGTGGTGATCACCATCGTGGCGGGTCAGGCGCCGGTGGCCAACGCCGGCCCCGACCAGCTCGGCCGCGAGGGCGACGCCGTCTCGCTCGACGGCGGGCGCTCCTTCGACCCGACCGGCCGCAGCCTCAGCTACGCCTGGGTGCTCCAGTCGGCCCCGCCGCGGAGCGCGCTCACCGCCATGACCGACCCCAGCTCGGTGGTCTCGGGCTTCACCCCGGACGTGGGCGGCATCTACATCGCGTCCCTGGTCGTCAACAACGGCGTGGTGGGCTCCTCGCCCGACACCGCCGTCATCCGCGTGAGCTCCGCCGACCCGCAGCCCCCGACCGCGCTCGCCGGTGAGGACTTCACGGGCGAGGACTGCAGCGCGCTCAGCCTGGACGGCTCCGGCAGCTTTGACCCCAACGGCGAGCCGCTGATCTACCAGTGGTCCCTGCAGGAGAAGCCGGTCGGCTCGACCGCCACCAACAGCAGCTTCGGTGACCGGTCCGCGGTGAACACGACCTTCTACCCGGACGTGGCCGGCGAGTACCTGCTCTCCTTGGCGGTGAACGACGGGACCAGCTGGTCGACCCCGGACCTGCTGATCCTCAACGCCACCGAGCGCGTCGCCAACACCCCGCCGGTGGTCGAGGCCGGCGTCGCGCAGTCGGTGGCCGGGGGTGACGCCGAGTGCACCGCCTCGGGCTACTCGTACATCTGCGGCACCTGCGATGATCAGACCTTCCTCCTCGGTGAGACCGCCACGGTCAGCGACGCCGACGGCGATCCCCTGACCCTCCGGTGGACCCTGGTGAGCGGCGACGGCACGATCGTCGATCCGACCTCGATGGCCACCAGCGTTCGGCTGGAGGGCGCGGCCCCGATCACCCTCGGCGCCTGCGAAGACAACAACTACGAGCTGCAGCTCAGCGCCACCGACTGCACCGGCGCCACCACCAGCGACCTCGTGACCTACACGATCTCCTGCTGTGGTGTCGCGGCGGCCGCCGCCCGCTGAGCGCGCCGCGC
>CANHON010000333.1 GCA_947462115.1 Deltaproteobacteria bacterium
AGCCACGACCTGCACTCCGTCCGCAGCCTCTGCGACGAGGCCCTGTGGCTCGATCGCGGCGAGGTCCGCGCCTACGGCCCCGCCCGCGAGGTCGTCGATCGGTACCTCGACGTCGAGCGCGAGCGCGCCGTCGGCCCCCGCGCCCGCTCGGTGCACGCCTTCCCCGCGCGGGCCGCGGCGGGGCCAGCGCCCGAGGCGCCCCGCTACCAGGCCACCGTGGACGACCCGGCCCTGCGCGCCAACGTGCTGGCCGCCTGTCGGCTGCCCGACCCCGCGGCGCTCTGGGCGGAGAAGACCGACAGCAGCCCCTTTGACGTGGTGGACGGCGACACCCCGGTGGTGCAGGGCACCGGCGAGGTCCGGCTCATCGGCGTGCAGCTCCTCGACGGCAAGGGGCGGCCCCGCGAACGGCTTCGCACCGGTGAAGATCTCGTCGTGGCCGTCACCTTCCGCACCACCGAGCCGGTGGAGCGCCCGATCTTTGGCGTGGCGATCTTCCGCGGGGACGGCGTGTACATCCACGGCCCCAACACCCGCTACGACGGCGTCCTCGACGCGACCTACCACGGGATCTACACCTTCTTCATCCGCTGGCGGGCGCTGCCGCTACTGAGCGGGCGCTACCGCCTCAGCGTGGCGGTGTTCGACAAGAGCCACCTCAAGCCGCACGTCTGGCACAACCAGCTCTACGACTTTGAGGTCCACGCCGAAGTGGAGGACCACGGCGCTGTTCTGCTCGATCACGCCTGGGGCTTGATCACCCACGTCGCCGCGCCCGGCAGCACCGCACCCACCAGCACCGCGCCCGCCCACCTCGCCCCGCTGGAGCCGGAGCCAGAGCCGGAGGGATCCGGTGGCTGAGGGCCCAGGCCGCCGCACCCTGCTCATCGGCCACGGCCCCCTGCCCTCGCCCAGCTGCACCCAGAGCACCTTCGGGCCGCAGCGCACCGCCGCCTTCGCCCAGGCGCTCCGGGCAGCCGGGCACGATCTCCGGGTCGTGCTCGTCGAAGATGACGCACAGCAGGTCATTCCTGTCCCGAGCCCCGCCGCCGAGCCCTGGGGCCACACCCTGCGGATCGGCCGGAGCGCGGCCACCCGCGGCGGGGGCGGCGCGCGGCTGTGGGACGGCCCCGGGCCGAGCCTGGTGATCTCCGCCGGACCCTTCGCGCCAGGCGCCCTCGCCGCCGCGGTCCGCGGGGAGGCGCCTTGGCTCGCGGATCTGCCCGGCGACCCCTTCGCCGAGCTGCAGGCCGCCGAGGCCGCGCAGGGCGGGCCCCTCGACCCGGAGGCCGCCGCCGCCGCCCGGGCCATCGCCGCCCGCGTGCTGTCCGAGGCTGACCACCTGTTCGTGATCTCCGAGGCCCAGCGCCTCGCCGCCGCCGGTCAGCTCGGCCTGCTCGGTCGACTGCCCGCGAGCGGCGCGCTGGTGCCCATCGACGTGATCCCCATCACCTACCCGGAGGGCACGCCGCCCACGCCGCCCCCACGGGCGCCCGGCGAGCCCCTGCGGCTGATGCTCGGCGGCGCCCTCAACGGCTGGCAGGACCTCGGCGCGGCGCTCGGCGGCCTCGGGCGCCTGCTCGATCAGGGCGCCCCCATCGAGGTCCACATCACCGGCGGCGACGGCGGCGCCCACGCGCCGGCCCAGGCCCAGCGGCTCCAGCGCTGGCTCGCCGATCGGGCCCGCGACCCCCGCGTACACGCCCACGGCTGGCTGACCGAGGCGGCGCTGCGCCAGCTTGCGGCGCGGTGCCACGCCGGCCTCAGCGTGGATGGACCGGGCCTCGAGCCCGAGCTCGGCAGCCGCACCCGCGCCTTGACCTGGACCTTCGCCGGTCAGGCGCTCATCTCCACCGCCCGCTGCGAGCTGCTTCGCGAGATCAGCGCAGCAGACGGCATGATCACAATCACGACCAACGAGGAGGCGGCCGTGGCCCAGGCGATCGCCGCCGCCCTCGCGGCCCCCCGCTTGGCGCCGATGGTGGAGCGGGCGCGGGCGCTGCTGTCGCGGGTGGCGGCCCCAGAGCGGGCCTTGTTGCCGTTGATCCGCAGCGCCGGTGCCCCGCAGCGCCGCCCGCCCAGCCACGCGCCCTGGGCCGAGCTCAGCGCGCGCCTCGCCGCCGCCGAGGCCGAGCTCGCCGCCGTGCACCAGAGCTGGACCTGGCGGGCGCTCTCGGGGCCGCACGCCGCCCTCCGCGGCTGGCTCGGTCGGCGCCCTGGGCGGTGACGATCTCGCGTCTACCGCGCCGCCGCCAACGAATTCGCCCTCAGAATGACCTGTTCAACGTCAAGGTCGCAGGGCTGGGTCCGCTGTAGTCTATCCAAGACCTTGCATGATTATTCATCCCAGAGCATATGGACGGCGCGCCCGCGGCCTCCCCGCCGCTGCTGCGCCTGACCGCACGAGCCCGCTGAACGCCCCAAGGAGGGCCGCCGATGACCGAGGATGCACCGATCTCCGCTGAGCTGAACGACGAGCTGCACGCCGCGCCCACCGACGCGAGCGCCTTGCACCTCCGATCGGCCAAAGCGGCCGATCTGCCCGAGGTTCAGGCGTGGATCAGCGCCGCCGCCGCCGCCGGGCGCGTGCTGCCGATGTCGGCCCAGACCCTCGCCCAGCGCCTCCGCGATCTCATCGTGGTGGAGCACGAGGGCGTGCTCGTCGGCCTCGCCAGCAGCGCGCCGCTGAGCGCCGAGCGCGGCGAGATCGGCCTGCTGCTGGGCCATGGCCCGGTGGTCGAGCAGGTCCTGCTGGACGCTGTCCTCGACAGCCTGCGCGGCCTCGGCATGGTGGAGGCCGTCGCCTTCACCAACAGCCCCGCGCCGCTGCTCGCCGCCGGCCTGCGGTCCATCGCCCGCGCCGAGGTGCCCGAGAAGTCCTTGGGCGCCTGCCTGCGCTGCGCCGCCGCGCCCCGCTGCCGCCGCAAGGCCCTGGCGATCTCGCTGGTCTGAGCCCGCGGATCGGCCAGCGGGCGATCACCCATCGGGGGCCCGCTGGCCCCGCAGCGCTGCGGCTTGGTTGCGGCGCGGTGACAGCGCGGGGCAGCGCGCCACCGCACCTTCACCGCGGGGGCTACCATCCGAAAGGGGAGCGACCGTCTCCGGTCTCCCCCCGAAAGAGGCCCCATGTCCGTCTCCCAGCTCCCCGCCCGCAGCCAGCAACAACAAGGGCCCAGCCAGTCTGGCCCGGCGGTGGCCGGCAAGCCCGCGGCGGCCCCCAAGGCGCCCACCCAGAAGCGCGGCGGCGTGCTCGGCTGGATGCAGAGCGCCGGGCAGTGGATGTCCGAGAAGGCGTCCTCGGCCAGCAAGGCGGTGGGCGACGCGGTGGAGACCACCAAGCAGGTGGCCAAGGACGCCTGGGAGGTCGCGCAGGCCACGGACATCGGCTGGAAGGACGGCGCCCTGCAGGTCGAGACCGACCTCGACGAGCTGCTCGACCTCGTGCCGGCCCACGTCAAGGCCGCGCTCCAGCTCGACCGGGCGGGCGCCGAGAACAAGGTCAAGGTCAACCTCTCGCCGATGAGCGGACTCATCACCCTCCGCAGCGATGCCTTGGCCATCGGCGCGGTCAACAGCGCCACCCTCAAGACCGGGCCCGCCATGCTGCGCGGGGTGGAGATCGAGATCACCCGCCCCGGCGGCGGTCTGCGCGCCGTGGACCCGAAGAAGGCCGCCGGCGCCAGCGCCGTGAAGGTCAAGGTCAAGGCCGCGGACGTCCGCGACGTGCGGTTTACCGGGGCAGGCGGGCCCATCAGCGTGGCGCGGGTCGAGCTCGCGGGCTTCACCGGCGACCTCGGCAGCCGCGGCGGCCCGCTGTCCGTGGCGGGCGACGAGGGCACGGCCAGCCTCGCCCTCGAGAAGGCCGTCATCACCGGCCTCCGCGCCCAAGGCCACACGGTCGGCAGCCTGAGCGCCGAGGGCCTGAGCGCCGGCCTGAGCGCTGGGGGCGAGCGCGCGCACCTCTCGGCCGAGGCCCTCGCGGTCAAGGACGCGAGCAGCGGCGGCCAGAAGCTCGGCGACGCCTCGGTGCGCGGCGCGCGCATCGACCTGCAGAACCAGGGCGGCGGCCTGCCGATGGCCGACGACAAGGCCGACCACCTGCGCGCAAAAGTGGCGGTGGAGGCCGCGGAGGTCCACAACTTCGACGGCCAGAGCGCCGACGTCCGCTCGGCGCGGGCGGCCCAGATCGCCGCGAGCTTCGATCAAGACGCCGGCGACACCTCGGTGCGGGCCGCCGGGCTCTCCGCCACCGGCCTCGACACCGCGTGGCTGGACGCCGACAGCGCTGGGATTGACGGGCTGGACGTCAAGCTCAACACAGGCGCAGCGCGCACCGGCCTGCACGTGGGCGCCGACAAGCTCAGCGGCAAGGGCTGGCGGGCCGACAGCGGGGCCGCGCCCAAGTCCGAGGGCGAGAGCGCGCCCCTCGACTGGAGCGCCAAGGTCGGCGAGGCCGACCTGACCGAGCTCGGCGCGGGCAACGTGCAGATGGGCGCGCTCCGCGGCAAAGGCGTCGAGGCCGCCGGCGCCGCCGACGGGGCCAACAGCCGCTACGGCGTGCGGGCCCAGCAGGTCGGCGCCGAGCAGATCCGCCAAGGCGACATCAGCGTCGCGGACATCAGCGCCATCGACGCCGCAGTGGACGGCGGCGCCGACCGGGCCCGCCTGTCGGCCGCGGCCCTGAGCGCCAACGACCTCCAGGGCCCGATGCTCAAGGCCGGGCACATCCGCGGCAAGGGGGCGGTCGGCGAGGTCGGCGCGCAGGGGGTCAGCGCCAGCCTGGCCAGCGGCACCGTGCGCGACGCGCTCGTCATGAACCGCGTCGCCATCGACGAGGCCAACGTGACGGGCCTCAGCGCCGGGCCTGCCAACGGCGGCCGCCAGCTCAAGGTCGAGCAGGCCGACCTCAGCGGCGCCTCGGACCGGGTCTCCGGCGCCAAGCTCAAGGGCGCCCAGCTCCGCCGCGGCCAGGTCCAGACCGACAAGGCCGGCGGCCTCAGCGGCAGCCTCGACCAGCTCCGCGCGCAGGAGCTCGCCGGCTTCGGCGCCGGGGTGAAGGCCGCGGAGCTCAACGGCGCGCGCTTCGCCCACAAGGACGGCCAGAGCAGCGGGTCCGTGGCGCAGGCCAGCCTCAGCGGCGCCACCGGGCCCCAAGGGATCA
>CANHON010000334.1 GCA_947462115.1 Deltaproteobacteria bacterium
GAAGCGCGGGTGTTCGGCGCCGATCCGCCGCGGGCCGACCGGGTGGGCGGCTCGTCTTCAGCGCGGCCCTCGGAGACCAGGGCGATGCGGGGCGCGGCGGCGGGGGCGCTCGGCCGCTCGGCGCGGGCGCGCTCCACCTTGGCTTCGGGCTCCACCGAGCCGCCCTTGGCGATCGCGACCACCGGGACGATCCGCGCGGGCGGGCGCTGCGCCTGGGCGCTGTCGGCGCGCACCGGCTCACGCCCGAGGTCCGGCCGGGCCACCCGCACCCCACGGCCGGCGTTGGTGGGGCCATCGTCCCACTCGTCCACCGGCGAGGGCTCCGGCGCGCCGAGGCTGGCCCCGGCGCCCGGCAGGAAGGCATCGGAGTCTTCCAGCTCCGCCAGCGCCCCGTGCCGCAGGGCGTCGCCCAGGCCCGCGCCGTTGGGCAGCTCGACCGCGGCGCTGAACGCCCGGGTGTCCTCGCGCAAGGTCTGGTCGTGCAGCGGGTTGTCGTGCTCGGCCGCGGCCTGCTGGGCCCGGAGCAGCGGCGGCACCGCCCGCTCCGACCACGAGCCGAGGTCCTCGTCGTCCATCAGCCGAGAGAGGGCGCGCGCCCGCTGGAAGAACTCCGCCGAGCTCGGCCGATCCTCATGGTTGAAGGCCAAGGACAGGCGAAGGAGCTTCTCCAGCTCGGCGCCGGCCGCCCCAGTCAAGGACAGGCCCGCCCGCAAGAAGCTCAGCCGATCCGAGACATAGGCGATGTGCTTCTCGGGCCGCCCCTGGGCTTTGCCGAAGGGCTCGCGGGCGAGGATCTCGAAAAGACTGGCGCCGAGCGAGTAGACGTCGCTGGCCGGGGTCTCGGGCTCGAAGAACAGGCGCTCGGGCGCCATGTAGTCCACCGAGCCGAACTGGAGCTCCTGGGTGTGGCTCTCGCGGTTGGCGAGATCGCTGCGGGCGACGCCAAAGTCGAGCACCTTCACGAGCCCAGTGTCATCGATCATGATGTTGCTGGGCTTGATGTCGCGGTGGATGACCCGCAGGGGCTTCTCGCCGGGGATGGGCGGGCGGTTGTAGGCGGCGTCGAGCGCGCTGGCGACCGCGGCGCCGATCTCGAGGGCGGCCTTCACCGGCATGCGCTCGTCGGTGCGCTCCAGCTCCATCACCATCGTGCGGAGGTCGACCGCCTCGAGGTACTCCATCACCACGGCGGCCCGGCCGTCGATGCTCGTCATGTCCATGACATCGACGATGTTTCGGTGCCGCAGGAGGCCGAGGAGCCGCGCCTCGTCTCGCATGCGGCGCGCCACCTCCTCGTTGTCCGACCACTGCGACTTGAGGAGCTTCACCGCGACCAGCCGCGAGAACCCGTCGGCGTGCATCACTTTGGTCAAGAAGACGCTGCCAAAACCGCCGGAGGCGATCTCACGGATGAAGTGAAAGCGTCGGGCGTGCTCACGGCTCGACACGGCGGCTCCGGGGTTCAGACCGTCGACGAAAACAACGTCGCAGCGGTCGGTGTGTGGACGCCCCCAACGGAGGGGCGGGGACGGCGTGGCCGGTCGTTGGGGGTCGAGCCGGAGCGACGCGCGCGTGGCCAATCCCGGTGAGGCGCGAGGTTAGCACGCGCCGGCAGGTCGGACAGCGAGGCCCATCGGGGGGAGCCCGGGGTCTGCGGCCCCCAGCGAGGCGGCGCGGCCCGCCGCGAGGCACCAGACCACCGCCGCCGCGGCTTCAGCGGCCCCCAGCGCGCCCAACAAGGGCCGGAGCGCGGCCCCGAGCTCGTGCGCCTCCGCCGAGGCGTCCATGTCCAAAACCTCGACCACGCCGTAGATCTTGGCGCCCCGCGCCTCAGCGGCGGCCCGCGGCTCGATGAGCAGCAGCGCGGCCCCCTCCCCTGGCGCGCCGGGCTCGCCGACCCGCAGCCGATCCCGGGCGCTGCCGAGGTCCACCCGGGCGTCGGCGCCGCCCACCAGCGCGGCCGGGGCGCGCCCCTCCGCCACCGCCCGCACGCCGGCCCGCATCGCCGCCATGCTCGCGCCCGAAACGCCCGCCAGCGCAGCGTTCTCGCCCATCAGCCCGAGGTTGATGCTGATGTGGGCGGGCGCCATGTTCGGCAAGGTCTTGAGCGGCAGCAGCGGCGGGTAGCGGTCGCGCCCGGGGCCGCTGAGCAGGCGCTCGTCGAGCTGGCCGTCAGCGGCCGAAAGGGCCAAGGTGGCCTCGCTCTCGCCGTCGTCCGGGGGCTCCCGACCGACCCCGAGGAACAGGCCGAGCTCGTCGCGGGGACCGGGCCAGGCGGCCACGAGCGGGCCCGCGGCGGCCACCGCCAGGGCCGAGGGCCGGGCGAGCAGCTTTTTGTCTTGTCTCCGCACCAAGAACCGGTCGAGGTCGAGCTGCGCCACGACGCCCGCGCGGCCGCCGCCCGGCAGTGCGCCCAGCGGCGGGTGCTCGACCAGGCCGACCTCACCGGCGTCCAGGCGGGCGGCCACCGCGGCGAGCTCGTCGTTGAAGGCGCTGCCCAGCGCGCTGATCAAGGCCATCCCGGTCACGACCACCTCGACAGGCTGGCGCTCCGCCGGGCTGGTCATGCCCGATCCCCGGCCGCGTCCACGCGGGAGATCACCAAGGTGCCGTTGGAGCCGCCAAAGCCGAAGGCGTTGGTCAGCGCGTGCCGAACCGGCGCGGTCAAGGCCCCGCCGATGATGTGCGCCAAGGGGCACGCGGGGTCGGGCTGGGCGAGGTTCAGCGTGGGCGGCATGCGGCCGTCGCGGGTGGCGAGCACGCAGAAAATGGCCTCCACCGCGCCACAGGCAGCGACGAGGTGGCCGGTCATGCTTTTGGTGCTGCTGGTCGGGACCGAGCCGCCGCGCTCGCCCAAGGCCCGCAGGATGCCGGCGGCCTCGCTGCTGTCGTTCATCGGCGTGCTGGTGCCGTGCGCGTTGATGTAGTCGATGTCTTCCGGCTGAAGGCGCGCGTCGAGCAGGGCCGCCTCCATGCTCTGGGCGGCGCCGCGGCCGTCGGGCGGCGAGTCGGTGATGCGGTAGGCGTTGCAGGAGCAGCCGAAGCCGGAGAGCTCCGCGAGGATGGTCGCCCCGCGCCCCACCGCGAAGTCCCAGTCTTCGATGACCAAGAAGCCCGCGCCCTCCCCGAGCACAAAGCCGTCCCGGTGCAGATCGAAGGGGCGGCTGGCGGTGGCGGGATCGTCGTTGCGCTGGCTCAGGGCGCCGAGCTTCGCGAAGCCGGTGATCATGATCGGATCGACGAGAACATCGACGCCGCCGACGATCATCGCGGTCGCCTCGCCCCGGCGGATCCGAAGCAGGCCCTCCCCGACGCTCTGGCTGGAGCTCGTGCAGGCGGTGGAGACGGTGCTCATGGGGCCCTGCGCGCCCGCCATCGCGGCGACGAGGCGCGTGGGGGCCTCGGGCGACATGCGCACCAGCTCCTCGGCGCTGGGGAGCTGTCCGCTGCGCATCCGCGTGGCCAGCTCCGCCAGATCGGGCCGGGCGGCCTCGCTCCCGAGGCAGACGCCGAGGCGCTCCCCCAGCGCCGGGAGCTGGGCCATCGCCAGGGCTTCAGCGGCGGCGACAGCGGCGAGGCGCCCCTTCAGGTCGAGGAGGATGTGCTGGACCGCGGCCGGCACCTCCGGGAGCGCCGTGGGCTCCGGGGCCTCGGCGGCGAAGCGCACCGGGAAAGAGCGGGCGTCGAAGCGGCGGATCGGGCCGATGGTGTTGACCCCCGCGAGCACGCCCGCCCAGGCCGCCTCCACGCCGATGCCGTGGGGGGTCGCGGCGCCGATGCCGGTGATGGCCACGCGCTTGCGCGCGCCGGTTGCCTCGTTCATGGTGTGCTCCTCACCGACAATAACGTGGGGTAGGCGATCTTCGCGCGACCGCTCAGAAGTCCCCGGGGTAATCCGCCCACAGCCGGGCGAGCTCGGCGCGCTCCAGGGCCTCGACCCGCGCTTGCTCGGCCGGGTCGCGCAGGGGCACCGCGTTGAAGACGAACACCTGCTGGGCCCGGGCGTGCCACTTGCCGTCCACCAGGGCTTTTACGTCCACCACGGCGCTCTCGTCGCGCAGCTCGACGATCTCCGTCTCGAGCACGCAGGGCACCGACGGCGGGATGAAGCGCCGGAACTTCACCTTCTCCATCATCGACAAGATGGGAAAGGGCCAGTCGCCGCGATCTTTGCGGACGCTGTAGCCGATGAGCTTCCCGCTGAGCTGCGCGAGGCTCTCCAGCGTGAGGACGCCGGGCACCACGGGGAACCCCGGGAAGTGGTCCGCGAACAGCGGAAGGCTTGGATCCCAGCAGCGCAGGCCGGAGGCCCGCTTGCCCTTCTCCATCGAGGTGATCGCGTCGACCAAACCCCAGCGCATAAACACCCCGCGCCCCGCCGAGCGGGCCATCGGGAGGACCGGAGGCGCCCGCCCGCCATGGGCCACGCCGCCCGGCGCTCAGTTGAGGACAGCCTCGGTGCAGCTCACCCCGATGAGCTCCCGGGCACCGCCGCCGCAGGTCTTGTAGCGGTAGATCTCGAAGTGGTGGTTGCCCGAGTAGGCGGCGTACCAGTCGGTGACCGCCCAGGAGCGCTTGCCGTCGGTGACGGCGCCCGCGGGCACGGGGCCGCGGGGGGCGCCGGCCTTGTCTTTGGCGGGCCGGTCGTCGAAGAACAGCTCCATGTCGAAGGTGCACGCGGCGTCCCCATCGGCCGCAGCGTCGGTCCAAGCGCCGATCGACAGCGCCTCGCCGAGGGGGCCCGTGTAGGTGGGCCCGCCGTTCTCCAGCTCTTTGGTCGCCTCTTTCAGATCGACGGCGGCCTTGCCCATAAAGAGCGGGCCGTCGCAGGGCCGGAAGGTGAACTTCTGGCCTTCGGGGAAGGGCAGAAACTCCTGGAAGCCCGGCGTCATCGTCTCTTTGGCCTTGCCCGCGGCCGCGTCCCACTTGACGGTACCGGCCATCACGCGCAGGGCGCAGGCGTCCTTTTTGGGCTCCAAGTAGATGCGCACCAGGTCTTTCTCGCCCTTCTTCCAGGCCTCTTCTTCGGCGGGGGTGGTGGCCTGGGTGAAGACCCAGTCGTTGGTGCGGCGCTCACCCTTGAGCTCGCGCTTGGTGAACTGGCCGCCGACGTACCAGATCGACAGGCCCGCGGCGCTGGGCTGGGCTTCA
>CANHON010000335.1 GCA_947462115.1 Deltaproteobacteria bacterium
AAGCGCGCGCCGCCGACATCGAGCTCATCGCGCTGCGCTGCCGGCCCGCCGCGCACCCCAACGATCTGCTGCACCAGCTGGCCGACCACCTTCGGGCCCGCGGCCTGCACATCACCGCCGAGCCGGCCGAGCTCTGCCGGGCCTTGGAGGCGCTCTCGGCGGAGGGCGCGCTGCTGGTCGCCGTCGAGGACTGTCACCTGTTGCCCCTGACCGGCGGCGCGCTGTTCCAGCTGCTGCGGGAGGAGGCGCCCCGCTGCCGGCTGCTGTTCGTCGGCGAGCGCCTCACGCCGGTCATCGACGCCCACCAAACGGAGCTGCGGCCGCTGCGGGTCGACGAAGTGGAGCAGGTCATCTCGGCGATGCTCGGCGTGCCGACCGCCCCGGCCGGCCTCGCCCTCCGCCTGCACGCCCAGACCGCGGGACTGCCGACCCTGCTCGTGAGCTCGGTGCACGAGCTGGTCGACGGCGGGCAGCTCACCTTGGACGGGCGCGCGGAGGACGGCCGGGCCCGCTGGCGGCTGTCCCCCGGCGCCACGCTCTCCCCCACCGCGACGGTGGAGCGGGTGTTCGGGCGGAGCCTCCAGGCCCTCCCCGCCGATGCCCGCGCCCTGCTAGAAGTGCTCGCGGTGGCGGGCGACGAAGTGCCGCTGGGCGCAGCGCTGCGCTTAGCGGGGGCCGATCCGAGCGGTTTTGCCGCCATCCCCCTCGAGCGCGCCCACCTCGCGAGCATCGAGCGGCACGCCGATGGCGAATGGCTGGGCCTGCGGCGCCCCGCCGTGAGCGCGCTGCTGGCCCAGTCGGTGAGCGCCGATCGCCAGCACGAGATCCACGCGGCCATCGCCATGGCCTTGGCCTCATTGCCGGCGGACCCCTGGCGCGACCAGCGCATCGCTTGGCATGAGGCCCACAGCGCCCGACCCGAAGAGGCCCCCGCCGCGCTCTGCGCCCTTGGCGAGCACTTGTTCGGCGAAGGCCAGGTCGAGGCGGCCCTGGAGCTGCTCGACCGCGCGGCCCACCAGCCCGGCGCGAGCCAAGAGCAGGCCGCCCGACTCGCGGTGCTCCGGGGCGAAGCGCTCCTCGCGGTGCACCGGCGGACCGAGGCCCGGGCCAGCTTAGAGGCCGGTCGAAAACACGCGATCCGCCTGCAGCTGCCCGCCATCCAAGGGCGCGCCCTCCGCGGCCTCGCGCAGGCCTGGCACGAGGACGGCGACGAGCGGCGTGCCGCCGCGCTGGCCGACGAGGCGCTGGGCCTGCTCGACGACGGTCTGCAGGACATCAACCTCGTCCGTACCTTGCTGCTGTGCGGAGAGACGCACCACATCGGGGGCCGGGCGGACGCGGCCCGACAGGCATGGAGCCGCTGCGCGGCGATCGCGGCCACGCTCGGCCTGGATGAGCTCGGCGCCCAGGCGGCCCGGGGGCTCGGCGCCCTGCTCGCCGATGAGGGACGGGTGGACGAGGCGATGGCCCCGTGGGAGGCCGAGGTCGGCCTGCTCCGGGGCCGGGCCCACGCGCCCCAGCTCGTGCCGGCCCTGCTGCAGCTCGCCAGCGGCGCCCTTCGCCAAGGGCGCTTCGACACCGCCTTGGAGCTGGTCGAAGAGGCCGAAGACACCGCCCGGTTCAACCGACAGCCCTTCAGCCGGGCGGCGGTCGCGCTCAGCCGCGCCCACGTGCTGCGCGAGCTCGGCGAGGGGCTCGGCGCCGCGGAGGCGATGGAGCGGGCGCGCGCCGCCCTCGACCCCGACGCGCCGACCCAGCTCCGGCTCGGCTACCGATCGTTGCAGGTCGAGCTTCGCCTCGATCGCCCGGATCGGCCCGCGGCCCTCGCCATCTGCCAGCTCGCCGAAGCCGAGGCCAACCGCTGCGGCGCCACGGCCTTGGCGGCGTGGTTCCTGGGCATGGGCGGCGTGCTCACCGCCGACGCCGGGGCCCTGGACGTGGCGATGGACGTGCTGACCGTCTCGGGGGATCGCCGGCTGCTCGCCCGCCTGCTGCTCACCGCCGCCACCCAGGGGGCCGACCGGGACCTCCAAGAGGCCGCCGAGCGGGAGGCCCGCCTGTGTGAAGACCAGCCGCTGCTCCTGCGCACCCTGCATGTTCGGGGCGACTCGGACCGGCAAAACGACGCCCGGGCCCTGGCCCAGCAGCTCCTGCACGCCGTGCCCGATCGACACCGCGGGGCCTTCTTGGCCCAGGCATCCGTGCGGTGGACCGCCCCGAGCGGCGCCACCAAGGCCGAGACGCGCTAACCTGCCCACCCCCGGTGGACTGGCCCAACGGCCAGGAGCGGGTTTGCAGAGCGCCCACCACGGGCTTATCTGCCCCTGCAACCGTTGGAAGGACTCCAAGTGACCGACACGCAGACTCCGCTCACAGCGACCAGCCCCGCGGGTGGCCATCCGGCCGACAATGGCGCTCCCGACGCCACCCTAGCCACTGGCACCGCCGCCACCTCCACCGAGACCACCGTCCCGGAGGCCGCCCCCACCGCCGACTCCGGCGGAGAAGCGGCCCCCGAGGGCGCGCCCGCGCCCCGCACCCGTCGGTACCGGCCGCCTCGGTTCTTGGGCCTCGACATGGCCTGGGCGCCCCGGAACTCCTCGGGCGGCGCGGTCATGGAGCTCACCGAAGACGGCGACATCAAGCTCACCTCGACCACCTCGATGCGGGCGCACGAGGACATCCTCGGCTGGGTCGCGCGCAACCGCGGCCGCAGCGGCTGTGTGCTCGCCACCAACGCGCCGATGATCGTCGAGAACAGCGGCGGCCGGCGCCCCTGCGACCTCCTCCTCGAAAAGCACTTCGAGGCGGTCGATCCCTACCAGGTCAACACCGTGAACGCCTCGCAGCCCCGCATGATGGGCCGGGCGCTCCACCGCATGGGCTTCGACCTGCACCCCGGCGCCGAGGGCGACCGCCTCGTCGAGACCTACAACCAGCCCACCCAGATCTTGCTGTTTGAGGTCGACCGCCCCATCCGCCTCAAGATCGGCCCGGTCGGCGCGCGCAAGGAGGCCGTGGACCGGTTCCGCGAGCTGCTCTACGAGAAGCTCGCCGACGCCAGCCCGCGCCTGCTCGACTCGCCGGCCCTCGACGCCCTGATCGACGCCGACCTGCCCTCCAGCAACGGCAGCCGCATCGGCGAGCTCGAAGAGCGCCTCGAAGCCGTGCTCTGCGCCTACACCGCCGCCTACCTCTACCTGCGCGGCCCCGCGGCCTGCGCCATGCTGGGCGACCTGAACGAGGGCTACGTCCTCATCCCCATGACCCGCCTCCCAGAAGCCGAGTAGACCGTGAGCAGCCACCACCTCGTCGACAAGGGCCTCGCGCTGGAGGCCCGCGCCTCTGGGTGGGGCGATGCCAAGGCCTTCCCCGAGCCCAACGCGCCCGCCCGCTACGCGCCCGATCGACCGGTGCTGCTCACCCGCATCGAGCTCCGCCTGCGCGTGGACCCGCAGGTGGAGCGGCTGTTCAGCGAGGCCACGCTGCACCTGTCGGCGGTCGGCCCGCGCCTCGGCGACGTGGAGCTCGACCTCGCCGAAGAGCGGAGCTTGCTTTCGGTCGAGACCGCCGAGGGCGCGCCCATCGCCCACCGGCACATCGGCGGGCGCCTCACCCTGCTCGACCGCCCCGAGAGCAGCCTCGTGGTCGTGATCCGCAGCGAGGGCACGCCGGTGCGCGGCCTGTACTTCACCGGGCCCACCGAGGCGGCCCCCGACCGGCCGCACATGGCGTGGAGCCAGTGTCAGGACGAGGACGCCCACCACCTGTTCCCCTGCCTCGACCAGCCGGGCCACAAGCAGCCGATCCACGCCCACATCACCGTGCCTGCGGGCATGACCGTGGTGGGCAACGGCGCGCTGCTCCGCCAGGGTCCCGCCTCGACCGAAGATGGCGCGGGCGCGGAGGGCTGGGACCCTGCGGGCTGGGAGACCTGGACCTGGGCCGAAGATCGCCCGATCCCCGTCTACCTGTTCACCGTCGTGGTCGGCCCCCTGGAGGTCGTGGACGGGGGGACGGCCGGCCGCGGCGCCACGCCGCTGCGCTACCTCGCGCCCAAGGGCGCAGACCCCGCCGTGATGGCCAAGGTCTTCGCGCGCACCGGGGCGATGATCGAGACCTTCGAGGCGGCCTACGGCGCCCCCTACCCCTGGCCTCGATACGACCAGGTGATCGTACACGACTTCATTTTCGGCGGAATGGAGAACGCTGGGGCCACCACCCTCACCGACCTCTGCCTGACGGATCCGGCGTCGGAGCTGGTCCACGACCCCGACGACCTCATCGCCCACGAGCTCGCCCACCAGTGGTTCGGGGACCTCGTGACCTGCCGCGAGTGGAGCCAGGGCTGGCTCAACGAAGGCTGGGCCACCTGGAGCGAGAGCATCTGGCGGCGGGCCCGGTTTGGCGAGGCCGAGGCCCAGCTCAGCCTGCTCGACATGCTCGACCACTACCTCGACGAGGCCAGCAGCCGATACCAGCGCCCGATCGTCGACCGGCGGTGGCGGGCGCCCATCGACCTCTTCGATCGGCACCTCTACGAGAAGGGCGCGCTGGTGCTCCAAACCCTGTGCCACGAGCTCGGCCCCGCGCCGTTCTGGGCAGGGGTGCGCGCCTACCTGGAGCTCCACGCCTACACCGCCGTCCACACCCGCGACCTGCAGGTGGCCCTCGAGCGCAGCTCGGGTCGGGACCTGTCCCGCTTCTTTGAGGCCTTCGTCCTCGGCGCCGGGCACCCGACCTTGGTCTTCAAGGCCGAGCACCAAGATGGCGTGCTGCACCTTCATCTGAAGCAGACCCAGCAGGGCCCCAACGTGGTGGAGGTCTTCCCGATCACCGTGCCGATCGAGGTGACCGACGCCGAAGGGCAGCTCCGCCTGCACCGGGTCTCGATGACCGACCGCGAGGCGCGCCTGAGCCTGCCCTTGGCCGCACCGCCGCTGCGGGTAGAGCTCGACCCTCGCCTGGAGGTGCTGGCCGACGTGGAGCTCGCACAGGAGCCCCCGGCGCTGATCGCGAGCCTGCGCCAAGGCTCGACCGTGATCACCCGGATCCGCGCCGCCCGCGCGCTGAGCAAGAAGCGGGGCCCCCGGAGCCGAGACGCGCTGCAGTCCGCCCTC
>CANHON010000336.1 GCA_947462115.1 Deltaproteobacteria bacterium
GGGCGGCAGCTCCTCGGAGCGAAACACCGGGCCCTTCCCGACGGCAAAGGCGTACTCCACGACGTTGTGGAGCTCCCGCACGTTGCCGGGCCAATCGTGGGCGCGTAGCCGCCGCAGCACCTCGGGGGTCACGCCCTCCACCCGCCGACCGCCGCTGCGGTTCTGCTCGTCGATAAAGCGCTGAAGCAGCACGGGCACGTCGTCCCGCCGATCGCGCAGCGGCGGCAAGAAGATGGGCACCACCCGCAGGCGGTACATCAGGTCCTCCCGGAACAGTCCGGCGCGGACCCGCTGGCGGAGGCTGGCGTGGGTCGCGGCCACGATGCGCACGTCCACGTGCACCGGCTTGGAGCCGCCGACCGGGACGAAGCTCCGGTCCTGAAGCACGCGCAGCAGCCGAGCCTGGAGCTCCAGCGGCACCTCGGCGACCTCGTCCAAGAACACCGTCCCACCGTCGGCGTCGCGGAAGAGCCCGGTGCGGTCGCGGATCGCGCCGGTGAACGCGCCCTTGACGTGGCCGAACAGCTCGCTCTCCAGCAGCGTCGGGCTCAGGGTGGCGCAGTTGATCGCCAAGAAGGGCTGGTCGCGCCGCCGCGACTCCAAGTGAATGGACTTGGCGGCGAGCTCCTTGCCGGTGCCGCTCTCGCCGCGGATCAACACGTTGGCGTCCGTTCGGCCGACGTTCTGGATGATCTCAAAGGCCCGGAGCATCATCGGGTCTTGGCTGACGAGGCCGTGGAAGTTGACCGGCGGGGCGCCCCCGCTGGGGCCCGCTGCGGGGGCTGCGGCGGCGGTGGGCTCCGAATCGTCCTCCCCCGGAGCCTCGCCGAGGTTCGGCAGCGGTCGGAGCACCTCAAAGCCGCCCACAAAGCTGCCATCGGGCGAATGGATGGCCTCGGCGGTCTTGCTGACCTGCACCGGCGAGCCGTCGGCGCGGTGCAGGGTGATGACCACCCCGTCGAGTCGCCGCTGGCTCTGAAGGCCGCAGTCACGGATGCAAGTCGCGCAGCGGTTGGCTTTGAGGCAATGTTCGCCCAACATCTCGGCGGCGGACAGCTGAAACAGCCGCTCGGCGCCCGGACTCCAGTAGAGCACCCGCCGCTGACCGTCCACCGCGAAGACCGCGGCGTCGGGCCCGGCGAGGCGCTCCGCGAGAGCAGCGAGACTGACGATACTCTCGACGGGTCCAACGTGACGCAGCCACCGCGCCAGGTCCGGGTGGACCTCGCCGCGCCCCTCGGGCCAGCCGATCGAGACCTGCTCGCTCATGAAACACTCCTGAAACGGATGCGGGCTGAACTGTATCCATGTTTCAGGCCGTGGCGGCCGCGCCGCCCTTGACCGGAGCGCCGCGCCGCAGGTACGCTCGCCAAGAACATCCATCTGTACGTCGCTTTCGGCTGATGCCGAGGGAGGCCAGGGGCGGCGCCCGGGCCGCCGACGCAGACTGGCACGAACCCTGCTGTGGGGCGCAGACCGCCCACCCCGAGGCCCGCCATGATCTTCCGGCAGCTTTTTGACCGCGTCTCGTGCACCTACACCTACCTCCTCGGCGACGAGGCCTCGGGCGAGGCCGTCCTCATCGATCCGGTCCGCGAGCACGTCGATCGGGATCTGGGGCTGCTCGCCGACCTCGGCCTCCGCCTCGTGATGACCCTCGAGACCCATGTGCACGCCGATCACGTCACGTCCTCGGGCCTGCTGCGGAGCCGGGCCGGCTCCCAGAGCGCGGTGAGCGAGGCGGGCGGGGCGCCTTGCGCCGACCTGCCGCTGCGCCACGGCCAGCTCCTCCGCTTCGGCGCCCAGACCTTGGAGGTGCGCGCCACCCCCGGTCACACGGATGGCTGCGTCGCCTTCGTCTGCCACGCCGAGGGCATGGTGTTCACCGGCGACACGCTGCTGATCCGGGGCTGCGGGCGCACCGACTTTCAGCAGGGCGACGCGCGGCGGCTGTACCAGAGCGTTCACGAGCAGCTCTTTAGCCTGCCGGACGCCACCTTCGTGTACCCCGGCCACGACTACCAAGGCCGCACCCGCACCACCATCGGCGAGGAGCGGGCGCTCAACCCGCGCCTCGGCGGCGGCCGCACGGCCGAAGATCTGGTGGAGATCATGGAGAAGCTGGGGCTGGCCTACCCCGCGCAGATCGACGTGGCGGTGCCCGCCAACCAGCAGTGCGGCTGGCTGCCCGGCGACCCCGTCCGCACCGCCGCCTCCGCGCCGGCCTGGGCGCCGGTGACCGTCGTGAACGGCGTGCCAGAGGTCGATATCGCCTGGGTGTCTGCGCAGGGCGCGATCCGGCGGGTCGATGTGCGCCGCCTCGACGAGTGGGAGGGCGAGCTCGGCCGGGTGCCGGGCAGCGAGCTCTGCACCCTCGACGGCCTCGGCGCGGCGGCGGCGGGATGGGACAAAGCGGCGCCGATCATCATCATCTGTCGCAGCGGGGCCCGCTCAGGCCGGGGCGCCAACCTGCTGCTGGAGGCGGGCTTCTCCAAAGTGGCCAGCATGGCCGGCGGCATGCTCGCCTGGAACGAGGCCGGTTTTGCGGTGGAGCGCGCCTGAGGGATCGGCGCGGCGGCCTGGGCAGCGTCCGCAGCGGCTCGGCCCAGGTTAGCCGGCAGCCCTGGCGAAGGGGCCAGGCCACCCCGCACGCACCCGCGGCCCAGCGCGCCGCGCAGCAGTGGCCCATGGGCCACGAGGAGACAGCCATGACGCTCGCCCGACGCGCCTTCATCGCCGGCGGCGCCCACACGGCGTACATCGGCAAGGGCAACCCCGACTTCATTTGGAAGGGGCACAAAGACTTCGGCTCGCGGGAGAACCCCGACATCGAGCAGACCCTGCAGGCCGCGGTCGATGGCGCCATCGCCGACACCGGCGTCAACCCCGCCGACATCGACCGCCTCTACATTGGCAACTTTGTGGGCGAGCTGTTTGTCAACCAAGGCCACCTCGGCGCGGCGCTGGTCGGCACGAACCCTGCCTTCGAGAACAAGCCCGCAGCGCGCCTCGAGGCCGCCTGTGCCTCGGGCGGCCTCGCCATGCTGGCCGGTCTCGACGCGATCGCCGCTGGGGCTGACCTCGTGCTGGTGGCCGGCGTCGAGATCCAGACCACCGCCTCGGCCCGCGCCGGCGGCGACTTCCTCGCCCGGGCCTCGCACTACCGGCGCCAGCGCGGCCTGGACGACTTCACGTTCCCAGCGCTGTTCGCCCGCCGGATCAAGGCCTACACCGAGGCCTATGGCCTCTCCGGTGAGGACCTGGGACGCTTCGCGGTGAAGGCCTACGCCAACGCCAACAAGAACCCGCTGGCCCACATGCGCGCCGCCAAGGTCAGCCTGGAGCAGGCCTCGGCCACCAGCGACAAGAACCCCAACTTCTTGGCCAACGCGGAGCTCAGCCCCTACCTCCGCATCACCGACTGCTCGCAGGTCAGCGACGGCGCCAGCGTGCTGATCCTCGCCAGCGAGGCCGGCATGAAGAAGCTCGGCCGCTCCTTGTCGGACAGCGCCGAGATCGTCGGGACGGGCCACGCGGTGTCGAGCCTCTACGTGGACGGCGACCCCACCGAGCTCAGCACGGTGCGCGCCGCGACCAGCGGGGCCATGGCGAGCGCCGGGATCACCGTCCAGGACCTCAACATCGCCGAGGTTCACGACTGCTTCACCATCGCCGAGCTGCTCACCTACGAGGCGCTGGGCCTGGCCAAGAAGGGCGACGGCGCCGCTGTTCTGCGCGATGGGCTCACCACCCTCGACGGCGCGCTGCCCGTGAACACCGGCGGCGGCCTCGTGGGCTTCGGCCACCCCGTCGGCGCCACCGGCGTCAAGCAGCCGCTGGAGATCTTCCGTCAGATGAAGGGGCTCGCTGGCGACTACCAAGTCAAGCAGCCGCTGCGCTGGGGCCTGACCTCCAACATGGGCGGCGACGACAAGACCGTCGTCTCGCTCACCATTCGCAACGTCGAGTGATGGGCCTGCGCCAGCGCCTGGTGGTGCTCACCGGCCTCAGCGCGCTGGCGATCGCGGCGACCGTGGGCTGGGTGTGGCTTCAGCCCCGCCCGGCCCCGCCCGCTCCCGTCACGGCCGCGCCGGAGCCCTCCGAGGCGCCGCCCCGCGTCGGCCCTTCGGATCGACGGGCAGCGCCGACGCCTCCGATCGCCGAGGAGCAGCCAGCGCGCGCTGATCTGGAGCCCATCGCAGACGACATCGACGCCGCGCTGAAGGCCCACGGGCGCTCGGCCGCCCCGCGGTGGCGACGGTCCGGCGCCATCCTCGTGCAGGGCGATCGGCCCGAGCTTCAAGCGGCGGCCGAGGACATGGCCACCCGCATGGACGAGGCCGCCGACGGCCTTCCCGCTGCCTACCGCCAAGAGCTGATGATGGAGGAGCGGCAGCTGCTCGCGACCCTCCGACGCCGCTACGCCGGTTTTGCGCCCCTCGAAGCCGAGCTGGACCAGCTGGACGCCGAGCTGGAGGCGCTGGAGGCCATCCCCACGACGCCCGTCGCCTCGCCGCCGCCCCGCGGCAGCGCCGCCCGCCCGCAGTAGGCGCGGCGCTTCAGCCGACGATCGGCCGGAGGCTTCGCACCCGCATCCCCAGGTCGCCCGTCATCAAGGCGGAGTGCAGGGGTGCTGGGGCCTCGCCGCTCGCCCGGACCCGGCGGCCCTCAAGGCCCCGAAGGGACAGCCCGGGCGCCGGATCGAGGAGCAGGCGCCGGCCGTCTGGCAGGTCGAGCACCCAGGCGCCCATTCCCAGATCAACGTGCTGAAGGACACCTTCGACGCTGTACTCCGACATCATGCAGCCTCCCGAGCGGCGAGCCGCGCGACCCCGAGGCCCGCCGCGGCGCAGAGCCAAACCAGCAGCGCGTTCGCCCCCAACCAAAGGCCCGCCATGCTGGGCGACAGCGCAGGCAGGGGGACGCCGCCGCGCCACGCGCCATCCGTGAGGTGAAGGGCCCAGCCAACGCAGGCCCCCGCCACCAGCGGGCCCAGCCGGCGGTGCGGGCCCAGAAAGAAGGTCGCCACCGCCGCCGCCGCGCCGCTCGCCCAGATCAACGAGAGCCCACGTCCAACGCCGAAGATCGGCGCCCA